>JAFGDC010000156.1 GCA_016932295.1 candidate division CSSED10-310 bacterium | reverse complement strand
TGGGGTCGGTACCGCGCCGCGCCTGTCGGTCATCGATAACCTGGTGCTGACCTCGTTCGACCGGCCACCGTTTAGTTTGTATGGGATCCTGAGGAAACGGCGGATCAAGACTCACGCGCGGCGGCTAATCAAGGACTTCGAAGTCAGTGTGCCGGATGAGGACATGCCGGCGGCGCACCTGTCCGGGGGCAACCTCCAAAAGATAATCCTGGCCCGTGAGTTGTCTGCGGCTCCGCGGCTGCTCCTGGCGGTGCATCCTACGAGGGGGTTGGATATCGGAGCCAGTGAAAGGATCAGGCGGTTGTTGATGGAGAGGCGCAATTCCGGTGTTGCCATCATCCTCATCAGTGAGGATCTCTCGGAGTTGATGGCGCTCTCGGATCGAATAGCGGTGCTGTGCGCCGGTCGGATCACCGGGGTTGTTCCAGCCGCCACAGCGAACATTCAATCGTTGGGAATGATGATGGGAGGAACCAACGGTGGGTCTGCGGATTGAGATGGAGCCGCGGCTGGGAGTGCCTCGCTGGCTGAGGCGTATCAGTCCGCTGCTTTCCATTCTGGTTGCGCTCGTCATAGGCGCCGCTATCCTCCAGGCAGCCGGAGTGGAGCCACTAGAGGCATACGCGGCGATCTTCAGGGCGGCTTTCTTCGGTGGGGCGTACGCGCTTTCGGACACTGCCGTGAAAGCCACGCCGCTCATCTTCACCGGACTGGCCTGTGCCCTCGCATTTCACGCCCGACTCTGGAACATCGGCGCTGAAGGCCAATTGTTTCTGGGCGCCTGGGCCGCTACTGGCATGGCTACGTTCTGGCTGCCAACCGAACTCTCCGCACCCGCGCGATTGACCATCATGGCGCTGGCGGCGTTCGCGGCCGGCGCTGCATGGGCCTTCATCCCGGGTATCCTGAAAGCGCGATTCCGGGTCAACGAGATAATCACGTCCTTGATGCTGGTCTATGTCGCGCAACACTGGAACAATTACTGGGTTTACGGACCATGGAGCGACAGCGGATTTCAACTCACACCGATGTTCTCACGCTCCGCCTGGCTCCCCCGCCTTGCTGACCTTGCGGAGAGCAATGAGTGTTTTGCCGGTTTGACTGTGCACCTGGGGTTGTTGATCGGAGTGATGGCCGCCTTCGTGATCTGGTGGGCAGTGACTCGCACAACCTGGGGTTTCAAACTGAGGATCATGGGCGATGCGCCGGAGGCAGCCCGGTACGCCGGTATCGCGGTCAACCGGCAGATGGTCCTGGTCATGCTCATTTCAGGAGGCCTGGCGGGGCTCGCCGGCATGTCCGAGGTCGCCGGGGTGGTGCATCGGCTGCAGGAACGTTTTTCTCCCGGTTATGGTTTCACGGCAATCATCATCGCGTTCCTGGCCAAGAAGCATCCGTTGATGGTGGTGTTGGTGGCCTTCCTCTTCGGCGGTCTGCTGGTTGGAGCGAAGGCTGTGCAACCAGCGGGAATCCCGCTCATGCTGCAGGGTGTGATCCTCTTCGTGGTGGTGGGATTCGATGTGCTCATTACCTATCGCCCGCGCCTGATCGTCACTCGCTCTCATCGTCGGGAGGTTGCGTCATGAATGCCGTTCAGTTCGGCATCAACCTGATGGCGGCCGGAATCACACGCGGCTCACCAATGTTGTTCGCGGCGGTTGGAGAGATTGTCAGCGAACGTTCCGGAGTGCTCAATTTGGGCCTGGAGGGACTGATGTTGATGGGCGCCATGACCGGGTACGGCGTATCCTACAAGACCGGGGATCCATACATGGGAGTCATGGCGGGTATCCTGGCCGCCGGCTTCCTGAGTCTGATCCATGCCTTTGTCAGTGTGGCGTTGAAGGGGGAACAGGTGGTCTCCGGACTGGCGCTGACCTTCTTCGGCACTGGTCTGGCGGCGGTGCTGGGAGCGCCGCTCATCGAAATGAAAGGAGTCGCTCCACGGTTCGGCACGTACACCGTCCCTCTGTTGGGCAGGCTGCCGGTTATCGGGCCGATCTTTTTCCAACAGAATGTCATGGTATACCTGGGATATTTCATTATCCTTGCTGTCTGGTTCGTGCTCTACAAGACAAGGTTGGGGCTTCACCTGAGAGCCTGCGGTGAACATCCAACCGCCGCCGATGCCATGGGTGTCCATGTGTTGCGTTACCGGTATGGCAGCGTCTTCTTCGGCGGCTGTCTGGCGGGCCTGGGAGGCGCGGCGCTCAGCCTGGGTATTACTCCGGGCTGGATTGACGGCATGACGGCAGGTCAGGGCTGGATCGCCGTGGGACTCGTCATCTTCGCCGGCTGGAATCCCTGGCGGGCGGCGCTGGGTTCGTACCTGTTCGGCGCCATCCGGAGGCTGCCCCTTGATCTGCAGGGTGTCCCCGGGCTGCCGTTTTTCAGGAATCCCAACATCGGATACTTTCTGAATATGCTGCCGTACCTCTTTTGTATCGCGGTGCTGCTCATTTCGAGCCGCCGGTCCTTCCGGCTGCGACTGGGCGCGCCGGCGGCATTGGGTCTGCCCTTCATGCGTGGAGAGCGTTGAGTCGGCCGGCTACCTAGTTCCTGGACCGGACAGTGCCTCCGCGGCGCCAGTGGCGCGCAACGCCGGCGCTGCCGGCTCTCCCGGTTCAGCTTGAGTCAGGCAGCCGTCCGGCGCGGGTTCTTCCCGGGTAATTGACGGGGTCGTACCCGGAATCCTGTAATGTTCGCTGAAGGCCGTTGACAATCAACGCCTTACGACGGCTGGTTTTTCTTCAAACAAGTCGATTCGCCGATTTTGACAGGCAGAGTGTTCCGTGGACGGAGACGGATACTGCGTGGCTGGATCGATTGCCCTTACAATGCGCAGCCAGGCCTGCGGGGCACACTCCCAACCATAGGCGGCGGATTTGGGGGAAAGAGGGAATCTTGACAGGGAATGGCTGACTGGGTAGAGTGCGTTTTCCTTCATGCTGAAGTTGAAGGAAGCGATCGATTTGCAAGGGGCGGAGAATGGAAACGAATCATACAGGTGAATTGGTTTTCCTGGGGGAGGAAGCTTTGCCGCCGCCGGGAGTGACGCCGCGGTTCACCATCATTCCAGCTCCAATGGAAGCGACGGTCAGCTACGGTCGTGGTACTGCCGCGGGACCGGCGGCGCTGTTGGCGGCATCTCGATACATCGAACTGTATGACGAGGAGCTGGATTCGGAACCCTGGCGGGTTGGAATCCGCACCATGCCGATCGCGGCTTTGGAAGGCACCCCCGAGGACATAGTGAAGGCCATTGAACACCAAGTATCGGCGGTGAATAGAGCCACCTTGCCGGTGGTTCTCGGCGGCGAACATACGGTGACCTTGGGTGCCGTGGCGGCGGCCGCTGCCCGGTGGGGGGAGTTCACGGTTGTCAGTTTCGATGCACACGCCGACTTCAGGGACAGCTATGAGGGATCGCCATACAGTCACGCCTGCGTCATGCGACGTGTGGTGGATTACGCCAAGGTGGTTTGTGTCGGGGTGCGCAGTGTGAGCAGGGAAGAAGTGGAGGCGATCAGGACTCGTCGGGATTATGTTCTCATCACCGCTGCGCAGCTTCAGGAGTTGTCCGTTGAGGACATTCTGATCCATTGTGGAGATAAGGTGTACATCTCCATCGACGTCGATGTGCTCGATCCTTCGATCATGCCGGCTACCGGCACGCCAGAGCCGGGCGGCCTGGAGTGGCACCGGCTGCTTTCCATTCTGCGGGGGATCTGCACTGAGCGCCGGGTGATTGGGGCCGATGTCGTCGAGCTGGCCCCCATTCCGGGGTTTCATGCGCCGGAGTTTACAGTCGCCAAATTGACGTATAAACTAATTAGCTTCCTGACTGAACGGGGATTCTGTCCCCCGCCATGAAGTCACTTGAACGAGGGCATTGAGATGGACAAGGAACAGATCGAGTATTTCCGGAGAAAGTTGCTCAACTGGCGCCGTCAGCTCATCGACGAGGCGATGAAGACGCTTGGTGAGGGTAATATCAAAGCCCCCACGGAGTTCCGTGACTATACGGATCTTGCATCGGACGAAGCTGAAAGAAATTTCCTCCTCCGCATCAAGGACAGAGAGCGCAAGCTGATCAAGAAAATCGAGCAGACCTTGCGCAAGGTGGAGGAGGGCACGTTCGGCATCTGTGAAGAGTGTGGCGATGAGATAGGGTTCGATCGACTCGATGCGCGTCCGGTGGCATCCCTGTGTATTGCCTGCAAAACGGAGCAGGAGCGCTTCGAGGGATAGTCACGGGTCGTCGTCTTTTTTACCTGGGGACGGGACAAGTCCGTCCCCGGCCGTATGTACGGAGAATTTCAGGGTTTGTCAGGCGCTGCCCTTGACTCGGTATTAATTCGGTAGGCTCGTTTGAACTGATCGCGGAAGCTTCTCCAGGAGAACATGTGGAAACGGGTATCGCTGAACTGATCGAACACTTTTGTGTCCCAGTAGTGCAACAGGTCCGGGAAGGAATAGTCCACCGTCAGCCCGTCGTGCCGCGCCCTGGAGAGCAGTGACGAGGGGTATGGTCCGAAGGCGTTTTTCAATTGACTGAGAAACCTCGCGGCCTGGGCTTCGGTCAGGATGCCGAGATGCGCCGGTTGCAGGTGGATATCGAGGTGGATGGTGTCACCTCTCAGGTTGGGGCGGGAAAGGATCTCCGTGTGACTGAGATATCCAGGATGGTGGAATTCGATGGTTTGCTGCTCCAGCCATCGTATGCCGTAGCAGTTTAAGCCGGGCGTGATGCCCACCAACATATACCTGCCATCGCGACCACCCACTGTAATGCGGTCGCCGTAGTCAACCGGGCCGGAAATACCGGAGCCAAGCAGTCGGCCACCCCAATGGCTGTAAAGTAAGACGTCGGAGATGGGAGTATTGGTCGTATCGTCGAGGATTCCGCCCATGATGGCAGGGGTCGGGCCGATATCGAACAGCAGCAGGTAGATGCCCACGGCCAGCGGCAGAAAGAGCAGGCTCAGCAACGCCACTTTCCAGCCTGGCATACCGGGAACGGAATTCTGCCTCGCCGAGGCCTCAGGACTCATTCCGGGCACCTCGATCCATCTTGTTGGTGATCACCACTAATGCTTCGGCGGGGATGTCGCCAAGACAGCGAACCTGGTGGCGTATCCCGGGATCGAGGTAGATGCTGTCTCCCTTCTTGAGGCGCACCCGCTTGCCATCCAGTATGTACTCCAATTCCCCTTCGAGCAGGTACAGGAACTCCTCGCCGTCATGCTGGTAAAAGTCAGCCGTGTCCTGGCTTTTGTTGAAACGGACGAGGAACGGCTCCATGATTTTTTCCCGTTTGCCGGCGGCCAGTCGTTGATAAGAGTAAGCATATCCGAGTCCGCTGCGGTGTATGGTCTTGTGACGGGTGCCGCTGGTGTGAAGGAATCCCGATCCTCCGCGTTCGGATTCGCCATACAGGTGGGGGAGAGAAACTCCGAGCGCCCTTGACAGTTTCAGCAGCACCGCGATGGGAGGATCCAGGACACCATTTTCAACCTGGGTGAGCATGGTGAGCGAAATACCCGCGGCGTCGGCGCATTCCTC
>JAFGDC010000155.1 GCA_016932295.1 candidate division CSSED10-310 bacterium | reverse complement strand
TGTAATGGGCGGCGCGCAGCTCAATGGAAAGGAATTGTCCAACCACCTTCACATATCCGGCGGCACTGGACAAACCATAGACCGAATGCTCGATCGAACTGGCGTCATAAAGGACTATCTCACCAATCACGTCAGCCGGCAGTTCGGCGCAGTCGGTCACGCGCAATCCACCGCCGGACAATGTCAGTGCGCCACTGGCAACAGTGTGATTGAAAGAGGCATACCCATCGAGCCATCTCACCTCGTCGTTGCCCCGAACGATATCGTAGATGGCCAGTGACTCATACTCGGTGGCGTCGGGTCTGTCGATCCATTCGGCGGAACCGTACACCCCGCTGCACCTGAGCGCATCGCAATGGGCCACTGACATGGCCGAGGTGGATGAATGACCATGCCACGGCGTCGCGGCCGGAGTGGGCGTGATGTCCGGATCGGGATGCATTACCGCGACATTGTAGATCTCCGTCATCTCGCGAGGCAGATCCTCGCTGATGCGCAGTATCAACTGTTCCTGCCGCCAGTGACCCGGAAGGATCGTGCCGAAGTTCCAGGTCACCGAGTTCGGTCCACTGGGATTGCCGCCGGTTATGTATTCCATGTACTCCGGCCAGGTCTCCTCCACGATGCAGCCCTCCAACGGCCCGCGGCCGGTGTTCTTGTAGGTCAGCGTGTAGGTTATCTGGTCACCGGGCCGCGCCATGCCATAGACATCATCGGTCTTGTCCAGGTGCAGCGCTCCCATCGGCAGCTCCGCATAGACTTCGAAAAGACGATAGTACGATGAAGGATCGTTCTCGAGTTCCTTCTGAATGCACTCTCCCGGATAGACGGGCGTGCCGCCGCAGAGATACCTGCGGAAATCCCAAGATTCATGCGTGCTTGACCACCAGTACGAAGAAAAGGAATGGCTGTAATATGAAAGAGCGCCGGGATATTCATTCCAGGCTACGGACAGCTCGAAGTAGCCTTCATATCCCGATCCCTCCTCGCATACGAATTCAATCCAGTGGGGTATGCGGACCTTGTAGGTGGATGCCTGGACCACACACGACAACATACTGAGCAAACAGACAAACATGACACATGACGCGACTTTCATCCTTGTCATTGACGACCCTCCCGCTGGCATTGTTTTACGACGCCGGTGCATTCGGCTCCCGGATGATCCCCTCCTGTTTTTTATCTATTTCAGAAGAAGCATGCCTGCCGGGCCGGTTCAAGTCAAGATAAACCGAGCCATCCGATGGCGCGCAGGAGGCGTCCGCTCCCGTTCTCCCCTGGTGCGCGGCGCATGGTTCCGTACCGGGAGGGCGTGCATGGTTGTCGTGCGCGTAAACCGTCGTGGATCTCATCCGTAATGTTCTGGCAAGAGATGGAGAACCGATCCGCCGCGGCGGGCGGCCTCCCCCAGGCAGGCCCGGAAGTGCCGCTGGCAGCCGCGTGCGCCACTATCCATAGCAGTTGAATCAGGAGGAGATGCGTATGAAGAACCTTCGCTGGTACCTGGTAGTGAGCTGCCTGATCGGATGTGGGACCGGTGCGTTCCTGCCCGCGGACTACCCCATCCCGCCGGGGTTCGAGACCGCTCGCTACCACGTGCGCCCGCTGCTGGCCGCCGATGCCGTAAAAGATTACGAAGCAGTCATGGAGAGCGTGGACATCATCCACGCGGCGCTGCTCAGCGGCAGGTGGCCGGCGGACACCTTCACCCTGGAACAGAACCGACGTGACCTGGCCGTGAAGGAACGCCGGGCAGCCCAGCGCAGGAGCTTCACGTACACCATTGTAACACCGGATGAGGAGCGGGTGCTGGGATGCATCTACATCAACAAGGGGATCGGCGGTCCCGATGCCGCGGTATTCCTGTGGATCAGGCGATCGGCGCAGGAAGACGGATTCGATGCCGAAGTGGAAGCCTCGGTACGCACCTGGATCGAAGAGAAATGGCCGTTCCGCCGGGTGGTGTACCCGGGACGGCAGGAACCTTAACCAACGCATCACATATAACAAGTCGGGTGGCTGCCCGAAAAAGATACCGGCCGCGGATGCAGGTCCTTCGCCGGCGGAAGGCGTTGCACCCCTTAAGATACGGTTCAAATATATGGGCACAATAACAGGGTAAGGCTTGACATAAAATAAAAAAACAGCAATATATGCATCACGTCTGGTAATGCTTGCGTGGTGAGAACAGAGAACACGACCGAAAATGAGCATATCCGTATGACTGACAGCACCAAGGGACGCGACCACGCATCAAACACCGGTTTCATGTGACAACTGTTCAGGAAGAGGTTATACCAATGCGGAAGAGTCATCGAGGAGAAACAGTGAGTTTACTTGTGGCATTGAGCGTATTCATGTTGATCGGTCCCACCTCGTCAACGCTGGCCGGTGGCGAAAGGGCGGGAGAATTCACCATTGTCAGCGCCGGACTCGTGGACGCCGAGAATTCATCGGTGGCCTGGGGTGATTACGATGGCGACAGTGATCTCGACCTGGTCGTGGCCGGCTACACGGGCAGCACGCGGGTCACGACCGTCTACGCCAACGACGGCGGAGTGTTCACCGACATCGTGGCGGGTTTGCCGGGAACCTACTACGGCGATACCGACTGGGGCGATTTCGACAATGACGGCGACCTGGACCTCCT
>JAFGDC010000154.1 GCA_016932295.1 candidate division CSSED10-310 bacterium | reverse complement strand
GGCGGCGCCGAAGTGGGAGTCCTGGTGGCCGTGGGCGGCACGGTCGGGGTGGCGGTTGGATTGGGTACATCCGGAATGGCGAGAATGGCGAAATCGTCGATGTTCCAGCCGCCGAAGGTCACCCCGGCATCACTGACGAGTTCGAAAACGACCTGAACGGAAGGAGTATCGTCGGCGATCGCCGAGATGTCCACTTCGTGCAGTGTCCACTGGGTGTCGATGTGATCCTGCGAGTAGTCGTTTTCCCAGACCACCGTGTTGTTGACCTTGATTCTGGCCTGGTCGTACTGGCCACTTTCCACCGCCAGCCAGCGCATGTAGGACAGTCTCGTCTGGGTCGCTCCGGTGCAGTCGATGACCGGGGATTGCAGGTAATTGTTGATATTGTTCTTATAATTGCCGTCCCAGCCGGATTCACCCAGATCGTTGCCCCAGATGCCGGACCCGGAGAAGGCCGCGCCTGGATCAGTGGTGCTGGTGCCCTGCGGCGCGCCTCGCTGCCAATCATCCTGGGTAGCTACTTGGTAATGCGTCCAACCAGCATCACCACTCTCGAAATCACTGAAATATACTTCGGCAAGCTCGCCCACAGGCATACTGAACGTGCCGGAGAAGGTTCCTTCCGCCGCGGTGATGGCCAAAGTGAACGTGAGACGTGTCCCAACGGCAACACTTGAAGATACAGTGGCGGTGAAATGAGGCGCGAGACTGGTTCTGGTCGCTCCGGCTGGAATGTCGGGGAAGTCAGCCTGACCATCGTTCATGGTCACCAGAAGATGCGTGCATGAGAGAGTGGCGCTGACGAATGTGCCTGTGGCCGTGCCGAGATTGGTCAGATCCACCATGATGGTAATGGTTTCACCAGGATCGAGGATGCCGTCGTTGTCGCCGGCGCTGTCGTCCATTTCATGATCAGCGTACGCGATGGTGACCGGATTGGTGGGGGTGTATGATGTGTCCACCGTGGAGTAGCCGACATTGGCGGTACCGTACTTCATATACGCGAAACCGCTCATGCCCCAGCCAGCACCCCAACTGTTCTTGATGATCCAGGCGCCCTGCCCGCTGCACTGGGAATCATCCCACCCCACTATCTGAATGCAATGGTTCACCGAAGTGCTGCCTGTATGCTGGTAACAGCCGCTGCTATACGAGTAGAAATCATCGTACACGGTCATGGTTGTGGTTACCGGACCATCCTGCAGGGCATTCTTGATGGCCGTCACCGTGTCTCCTGAATACCACCAGTCATCGATTTGATAAAAATTCGGACAGGAGCCCTGAGTGCATGGCACCGTGTCGCTCGCCTGGTAGGGCATGCACCATTCATCAACCATGCCGGGATTCACCATGTGGTTGGCCGCATCCAACCAGCCGCCGTCACAACCGTATCCGTAGGTGTTGCAGGAGACCATCTGCTGTTCGGACAGATCCAGCTCGAGCCCGTCGTTGATCTTGATCTGCGACTCGAGCGTCGCGACCAGGCCGAACGCCCAGCAACTGCCGCAATTGCCCTGACTCCGCACGCCGGTGGTGCCGCCCATGTTCCGCCAATCATACACCGTACGATCGTTTATTAACCGTTCATTCTCCGGCGGGATGGGCGGTTTGAATCCATCCGGCACCACCAGGCCGAGCAGTGCCGCCCGTTCTTCCGGTGACAGGACGGAAACCGAGGTTTCCTCTGCGATCCAGTCATAACCGTTGGCTTCGATCTCCGCTCTGATCCTGGCCAGTTCCGCGTCATGGGCTGTCTGATCCCAGGGATCACGAGCATTCGCGGCGGCTGCCGACAGCAGCAGTATCGCCAGGATCACCGGCAGACTCCATAATGGATTCCATGATCTTCTCACTACCTCGCTCCTTTCGCTTACTCGAAGAGATATCACATCCAGCCGTCGGGAGATCATGCAAATCCCATGCCACGCATCCTTCGTTTTATGCCCGGGGCTGGCTGACGTGATGATATTGTAGTGATGCTTCTCTGAAAGGCAAACAGAGTGGAATTGTATAATGGTATGAACGGCCGGCGGGTGGGATGCGGTACCGGGAGCGGTACCGGGATTGGATGGGCCGGCCCCAAATCCCCCGTCAAATGTTCTATCTCATGGAGAAACTGTACCAGTCCAGGTCGTTCTCTGTGCCGCCATGAGTATACGGCGGCATTGTCAGGAGGTGGCCCTGCCTCACCATGGAGAATTCAGGCGGGGGGATTTAAACCGGCGCGGGGATCTTGCCTCCGGCGGTGAAGCATTGTATATAGTTCAGTCCGTAGGCTGCATCGAGGCCGATTACCAGTCGATCATTGAAGGAGGACAGCATGGCCATCATTTGCGCGCTCCGGTTCGATCATTACTCCGGAGCCATGGTCGGCGATGAGGAGTATTGGCTTCTCCGCCGGCGCAAGAGTTACTACAACGACACCATTCACAAGATTTTGGATGACGGCACGGCCGAGGCGACCGGGATAGCCGCGGCATATGGGGGCTGGGGTCATCCGGCCTTCCATCACGAGGTGGTAAGAGCTGCCAACGCGACGTTGAGAGCCTTGTATGCAAAGGGATCGGAGGGATGGACCGAGACCGAGGGCGTAGCGCGGATCGCTCAACTGGGGCATGTCATCCTGTCCCGCTATCATCATGTGATCCACAGGCGAGTCGACGAGACGCTTCGATTCCTTTACGGATTTACCACTGACGATCTCACCAGGGGATATTTCGAAGAGAACGGTTCGCGTTTTGATATCGCCCAGGATTCAGTCAAGAGCAACGCCCTGAAGATTGTCAATTACAGCGACAAGCGTCCAGCCAACAAGACAATTTTCGATAACAGGGGGGTCTTGATCGGGTATGATCCAACCGATGGTTTCGGGATGTTCAACTTCAACGGCGAGAAGCATGTACTCTGTTTCGTCTCCGGTGGGTTCGAAGCGGTGGGGAAGGGTCAGTATGCTTCGGGTCAAGCGTTCGCCAGGTTTCTCAACCAGAAGTCGGTGGCTCAGCGACGGGCCGGCGTGGATCGGGTTGAGGGCATGGTGCAGGTGATCCACGCCACCCACATGGCGGAGGATTACTACCATGAAGCCGGTGGTAACGTCTCAATTGTCTACATCGACGGGCGGGGAAAGTCCCATGACCGGCGGTATCACGAAATTGTTGACGACCGGGCCCGGCTGGCTTCCGAACTGGTTCGTGCCTTCGACTGGGAGCAGTTGACCATGGCGGATACCTATGAGCTGGTGGACGGTCTCGTGTTTCAGAGTGCGCCCGTGGAGGAGATCGAACATGCCATGTTCGAGCGGTGCCGTGATGCCGTCTCGCTTGAACTGATCCTGCGGGGCTATAAGCATGATTGGACCAGGGCGCCCGCCGTTCCGGCAGGACCCGCCCCGGTGACCGCTCCCGCCAAGCCGGCGCGGAAAAAAAGCTAGGAGGCCGAGATGACATCAATCAATGCAGTGAAGTTCAATGACCGCTCCGGTCTGATGATATGCGATGAACAGCGGGGCTGGAACGACGAGGGGCTTAAGATCAACACCGCCGATAAAATCAAGCCCATCATCCCCGATGAAATCACCGCGAGGTACGGATTGATCGCATCATACGGCAATACCGGAACCTCGAGTATTGGTGATGAATTGAAATTCACGATCCATCAGGAGATCGCCAAGGAGTTTGAACAGCGCTGCAACGCGCATGGAGGACCGCCCGACGAGTTCATGACAATGGCGGAGGTGGCCGATCTGATCTTTCGGGTTCAGACCCGGATGAAGCGCAGCCATATCGATCAGACCCTGCTCGGACGGTATGGATTCACCGCCAACGATTACTGCCGTGGGTATTACCAGAAGGACGGCAGGAAGATCGATATCAAGAACGCCGACATCCTGTCGGAGATCGAGGCCAGCCTGGTATGGAAGGATCGCAAGGGCGAGATGACCTCCATCTTTCTGAACGGCGGAATCACGGCGGGTTATGAACCACGGGAGGGTTTCAGAATATTCGCCTTCTCACTGATCGATTTTTATTATGAGCCGGTCCAGGAGGCATTTCTGGCGGATGGTTCGGGTCGGGACCTGGCCACCATCGTCTTCACCGATTACCTGAACGCCAAGACGGTTCCTGAGCGACGCGGCGACCTGGATCCAGTGGATGCGACCATCGCCGCCCTCGAGGCGGTCAACGCCGCGGTCCGTTTCAACCTGGGTGTGGACGGCTACTTCAACATCATTCTTTTCGACGGTGCAGCAGATGTTCCCGGGCGGATGCGCGAGATCAACGACCATCGGGCGAAGCTGGCCAGCGAGATCGTCAGTGCCTACCACTTCCGCCTGATTGGCGAGGCCGCCACGCGCGAACTGGTGGACGCGTTGCTGTTTAAAGACAATGACTTCACGGAGATTAACGAGCGCTTGATGAGTGCGGCAGCCGATGCGCAGCATCTCAAGCGATTCCTCCGCGGCTATCGGGTGTGAACCGGTGGCGCGAGAGTTGCGCTCCGTTGAAAAATCAGTACGATGCACAATGAGAACTGAATAAACCGACCTGGTCAAGGAGGGATACATGAAATTTTTGACTATTATGGTGACTGCGCTGCTTGTCATGGCCGGACCCTGGCTGGCGCAGGCTACCACGCATCACGCCATCACCGTGGATGCCAATACCAGTGACTTCGACGCCGACGAACTGGTGTGGGCCGATTCCCAGAGCGATTGCTATTGGAATTACAACGAACTCTACAACATGTATATAACGTGGGACAGCACCTACTTGTACATCGGCGCGGATTTCCTCATCGAGGAAGCCAACAGCTTGTCCTGGTACTTCGATTTCGGTTACGGGGAAGGCGCTCATGACCTGAGTACCGTCTCCTGGGAAAAATTCTTTTATACACAGGGATGGCAGGGTAATTTTTCAGTCAATGTCTCCGGCGATGCGACCAACGGAATCTTCCGCATCTATGGTGACTACAGCGACGAAGAGTGGACCAACAATCCCAACATCATGAAACAGATCAACCTGCAGGCGGGCATGTACGAATGCGCCATCGCCTGGAGTGTGATCTACCCCGGCGGTATGCCGCCGGGTGCCACCATGGGCGCGGTCTGCACGCTCACCGGTTATCGAGGCTACGACGGCGCCGATGCCATGCCCAACCAGACAATCGATCCCAACGGTGACGGCCAGTTCGACACTCTCGACGTGCTGTATAACCTCGATTTGGATCACAATATGGACGGCCAGCCTGACACCGGCTGGCATCCCAATACCAACTCAGGCGCCAGCGGTCAGCCGCCGCAAGCCTCCGCCTATGCTGAACCCACCTCCGGTCCAGCCCCCCTCACGGTCAATTTCGAGGGCGTCGGCATGGATCCCGACGGCGGCAGTATCGTTTCTTTCGACTGGACCTTTGGTGACGGCGGCACCAGCCAGGAACAGAATCCCACCCATGTCTACACCACTGCGGGCAGCTATACGGCCACCCTAGTGGTAACCGATGATGAGAATGATACCGACGACGACTCGGTAGTGATCAATGTCACCGGCGCCGGCATGATCGCCCTCGAATTCACGCTTCCCAAGGAGCAGCCCATCTGCTTCCAGAGCGGCGACTATTTCGACCTCAAGGCGCGCTTCAACAATCCTGGCGCCACTGCATCCGGTGATTTTTACTGCGTGCTCGACGTCTACGGCGCGTACTTCTTTTATCCCTTGTGGACCGAAGACCTGCAGAATGAGGCCGTAACCGTCGCCGCTGGCATCAGCACCAAGGATCTGCTCGCTTTCACCTGGCCGGATGGCGCCGGCGCTGCTCAGAACATCCTGTTCTACGGTCTGCTCACCACCACCGGCACGTTCGACATGGCCAGCAACCTCGCCCTGGTCACGTTCTGCTTCGAATAGACCAACACCTGTCCATATTCAATGAATCCGCGCTCTGGCGCGGATTTTTCTTGACCTCATGTTTTTCCGGGTCGATTTTCACCTTGACCACGCCCATCCTACATGATCGGCGATGACTGCTTCCCGCCGTCAAGAAGAGCACTCCGCCGCGTTGAGATTCGAACCGCAGCACCGCCTGTCGCGATCAGGGAAAACTCGATATTCCTTCGGTCCACCCGGCCCGTGCGATCGTTCCGGTGTACTATGTCCACTCCGTGTGTTGCGACCACCTCGCCTGAAATCCATAGACAGCACGTCAGCAACTTCTAATGACGAAACCGGATGTGTGGGGAAGGGTGGCTTACAGCGCCGCGAAGGATTCTTTGTCCACGGAATACAGGGTGAAGACATCATCGGTGGCGGTGATGGCGGCCCAGAAGCTGGCGGACAATGGACCGGCGCCGAACGGCCAGACGAATTCGAGGATGGTGTCCGGTCCGGTGGTGCCGGTGAGCAGGGGACGGTTGGTCCAGTCGATGATCTCGCTCCACGATGGATGGAAGAAGTAATGGCCATAGGCTTCCAGGATGATATATTGATCAACCAGCAAGGCGGGACCGTCATTTATGATGCTGATGGTCAGCAGGAACGGATCACCCCCAAAGAATGTAAGCGTGTTCAGGTTGAGATCCGCGGTGATCTGATATTCCGGAGTCGGTGTCGGGGTTGCCGGCGGCGTGGGTGTAAAGGTTCCTTCCGGACAGGTGGGAGTCGGTGTGGTGTTGGGACACGGAGTATACTGCGCCATGCCGGGCACCTGGGCGAGCCAGTGGCTGGCGTTCATGAAGCAACGGCGGTTCTGTTCCCAGCCGTTGATCAGATCGTCCCGCGGATCGCCGGTTCCGTCGTCGCCTGGAGCACTGTCCACCAGGAGGACGACGCGGCCGTCGCCATAGGTGCAGGTTGCGAGGGTAACCATGCCCGTACCCTGCGGTTCATCGTTCTTCCAGCATAACGGCTTGATCGAGGGATTGAACTGAGCGCTGATGGTCATGGTTGTGGCCGCGTGCAATCCGATGGGATTGATGTCGCCGAATGGACCATGCAGGATCGGATCGCCCGGATCATCGAAGAAATTATTGTTGCCCCCATTGGTGAAATGGCACAACCCGGTCCCACTGCCTTCGTCCACCTCGAAATGCACCGCGAATTCTTCCCGGGCGCCCAAGTCATTGAACACCATCGCGGAATCATAACCATTGTTGTTGCGGTCTGAGCCGCAATGATTGGCGATGATGAACAGACCACCGCCATTGAAAACGAAATTCAGGATTGCTTCCTTCTGATCTTCGAAAAACCGAGTCTGCGGTTCCGGAATCACATAGACATCGTAATGGGACAGGTCCTGTTCATTATCGCATTCCCCGAAGCTGATCTGCGATCCAACCGGCAGCGTTTCAACATGATGACCGTTCTGCGCCAATTCCACGCCCCAGGCTGAGTAGCCGCCCACCCAGAATGATTCAGGCGTAGTGGTTTGGATCAGACACTGGTCAGGCTCGGGATATCGTTCCGGCCGACTGAACCCACTCCTCGTCACCGGCGCATCGATCACCCAGTCCGCATCACCGGCGCTTTCCGCCCTTGTGGCATCGAACAGGAAAGAAGCGCCGAATGCCACGGGCGCCGTCGCCGCAATAAGGATCGCCATCAAGAATATCCTTCTCATCTCAACCTCCCAGGTGAACTAAGGGGTGTGCAAACCGGGAATCAAACGGAATATCTTCTGACTCCGGACATACCAGTCGCGGGTTCCTCTAATACCTGCTTTTCAAACTCCTGTAAAGCGAGTCGGTTCATCGGCCTCCACCGGATCACGGGGGAAACCGGCGACGCCGCCCCCGGCGCGAATGGGCTTTCTGTCCGCTTCGAAGCTATTGACAGTGGAGTACCCGGCTTTTAAGATCTGCATGTTTCATTCTCAGGCATAGTGGCCAGGTCTTGGAGGAGGCAATCATGCAAAGAACCCAGAGATTGATCGCTGCAGTCATCGTGTGTTTCATTTGCACTCTCGGCGGCGGCATCACCACCGCCGGTTCGCTGCTCGGCATCGGCGCCAGCGCCGGTTTTTACTGGATCGACTCGGCCGACGACCAGTTTGCGCAGGTGACCATCCCCCGCCTTTCGGTCACCTTCCTGAAATATTTCGATGCCGAGGTGGCCGTGGAATTTCGTCAGAAGGATATTCATTTCACCGCCGAACGTAACCTGAAAATGTACGACGAACTCCCCATCTTTCTGCAGGTCAATGTTTCTCTCATGCCTGATGCCACTCTCAACCCGTTCCTGCAGGCCGGTGTCAATTTTCACCGCCTCGAGATGAAATTCGAGAACACCGAAGGGGCCGACAGCACATCCAGCATCGGCTACCATGCCGGCGCCGGCATCCGTTACATGTTCCAGCAGACCTTCATCGATCTGCTGGTTCGTTATGAAACCCTGACGGATACCGAGGAGTTCTCCGTGTATGATGATATCCTAGAGGAAACCAAATCCGGTGAATGGGATGGAGAAAACTGGGCCATCATGCTCGGCGTCCGGACGATGATCTTGTAAACCATCGCCACCACCGCTCCTGTCTCTCCCCTCGGGGACCGTTGTCCGCGCTGGTCGGACGACTATTCATCGATAGACGCAATCGTGCGCCCCGGTTCGGAATTATTGCCTGTGGGTGCGGTGAAGCGGAGAGTCGAGGAAGCGGCTGCCGGTTGGTCACCGGATAACAAACGCACTGTCACGTATCCCGGGGCGGTTTCGCGAAGTACGGGCGCGAGTGGCAGGATGATCGCCCTGGCCGCCTGCAGCGGCGCGCTCAGTCTGGTGAAGCCAATGGTCTGGACGCCGTTCGCATGATCCAGTTGTGCAAGCAGCCGCATTGACTCCCCGGCGGCTGCATCGAGATTGTACAACACAATGTACAGGTAGTGATCCCCTGTGCCCAATCTTCCGTTCACCGCGGGGATTAGCCGGCGGCCACCGGCACACAACGGACCGCACGTATCCGTTACATGTTCCAGGATGCCCTTGATCAGTAACGGCGTCGAAGTAACCGGTCCGGCGTCGGAAAATGAAGGAACCGTCAATTCCACCCCTGACCCTCCCACCGCGTGCGACACACGGTCCAGAATGACCAGTTTGAGATCGGCCCGGCCCGGTTCCAACGCCATGACCAGATCGTAGATGTAGGTCCCTGCGGCACCCGATTCCACCTCCCGGCTCAGGAGTGAGAAGCTGTGCAGTTCGTCGATGATAGTGCGTGGTTCGTGATTGGATCGCTGGTCGGCCGCCACGAACAGTTCCACCTCGAATTCCAGGCGATCGCCGTTGGTGTTGCCGGTGAGCTGTCGAGGATCCAGTTCAATGAGAACCAGTACGGCGGTCCGTTGATTTTCACCGCGATAATACGCCGTCTGGTGGGTGAAGGGCACGCGCTGGAACGAATGATGCGTAGTGACGAACGCCTGCAAGGGCGGGGCTGCCGCTTCCGG
>JAFGDC010000153.1 GCA_016932295.1 candidate division CSSED10-310 bacterium | reverse complement strand
CCCACGGTAACGGGGTGCACCTTCAGCGATAACACGGGCCACGGCATACAGGTTGTCAACGGCAGCGCCCCCGAGATCGACAGCAGCAGCATCGAGAGCAACGGAAATTATGGGCTCCACGTAAGCGGGGCGAGCAACCCGGTTGTCACGAACAGCACCTTCGAGAGCAATGGCAGCTACGGCGTGTATGTGGCAACGCCCGACTGCGCCCCCGTCGTCACCGGCAACAGCTTCAACGCCAACAACAGCTATCCCGTGACCTGTTACGCCCGGCATATCAACAACATTTACGACAACACCTATGATGGCAACTTGTACCAGAAGGTGAACGTGTACGGCGACCACATAGCCGTCGACTGCCGCTGGCGATCCTGCCCGGTTCCCTACCTCATCAACGGTAACGTAACCGTGGCCGGGACCGGTGGTTCGCCGGCGACGCTTACCATCGATGCCGGCACGGTCATGCAGTTCAATCGCTACTATCATCTCATGATCGGCTACAACGTCGACTGGCAGCCCGGCGCACTGCTGGTCAACGGCACTGACGACGATCCTGTGATCTTCACCTACAACGACGCCAACTACCCGCCGTTGAGTACCGGCGAATGGGACGGCATCTACTTCGACAACTACGCGGTGGACGCCCTCTGCAGGCTCGACTATGCGGTGATCGAATACGGCGGCTATGACAGTAACGAAGGCATCTACTGCAACGCGGCTTCCCCGCAGATCAACCACAGCACGATCCGTAACTGCAGCGGCGCCGGCATCTACTGCACCAATGCGGCGAGCCCGATGATCATCTCCTGCACCCTACAGAGCAACACCCAATACGGCATCTACGCCACAGGCGCAGACACCACCCCCACCATCAGCCAGTGCGTGCTCAGCAATCAGCTTTACGGCGTCTACATCACCGACAGTGCACTGCCGGTGATCGGCGGCACCATCGACGATGCCAACCAATTCGTCGGCAATACCCTGTACGGTGTCTATAATGCCTTCACATCGACCTGCCCAGACGCTCAATACAATTTCTGGGGTGACGTCAACGGTCCATACGATTCGAGCGCCGCCAGCGACGACTGCGTCAACGGCGGCAACGACAATCCAGCCGGTGACCGCGTCAGCGACGATGTCTACTATCTCAACTGGCTCCCTCTCGACACCCCCACGCCGACCGTCACACCGACCGTCACCATGACGCCCACGCCGGCGCCGGTTCCGGCCATGGGAACGACGGGTCTTTTGGCGCTGGTGCTGGGTCTGTCTGGTATGCTGGCTTGCCGGCGTCACCTGGGTGGGAGACGATAAGTTAGAGAAACGCCGGGGTGGCAGGGAGGGCAAGCAACCGCCGAGATCAGCGGCCCGGGGGCGAGGACACCGGCGGCTCAAGTCCTGTCGAACCTCTTGCCAATTCGTCCGGTCCTGTCTAAGCTTCCTGGGTCAAACGCTGTTCATGTCCAGGTTGCCGGTTGCCACCGGCATTTCAGTGGAGGAAGGAATGTCTGCCGCTTCATCCGTATTCACCATGATTTCAGCGCTGTTACTGACCGTGGTGCTGGCTGCGAGCGCCAGTGCCGCGGTTGAACGTTGCCACAACATCGAACTTATCCTGGATGCCTCCGGCAGCATGCGGGAAACAGCAGGTGAACGACCCAAGATCGATGTCGCCAGGGAACTGCTCGCCGATCTCGTGGATGCAATACCGGATTCCGCATCTCTCAAGGTGGGCCTGAGGGTCTACGGCAATCGTTCGGTAAAGGAATTGAAGGACTGCACCGACTCTCATCTCGAACTTCCGGTGCAGGCCCTGGACCGGACTGCGATGAAAACGGTGATCGCCGGCCTGGAACCGCGCGGCTACACTCCCCTCGCCTATTCGCTGGAACGGAGCATGGAAGATTTCCCCGCCGGTATCAACCAGTTGAATGTTGTGATTCTGATCACCGACGGCGTGGAAAGTTGCGGGGGGAAGCCGTGTGATGTGGCGGAGCAGTTGAAGCGCTCCGACAAGAATGTGACGGTCCATGTAATCGGGTTCCAGCTCGGTGAGTCCAACCGTGAAACCCTGCACTGCATTCCTCGCATCACCGGTGGATTCTATTACGATGCACTGAGCAAGCTGGATCTCCAGGAAGCCTTGCGCAAGGTGTTGGATGCGTCGCTTCACAGCGGCTATCTGTTCATCGACACGCCCGGTTTCGTCGATCATTGCAAGGTATTCGACCAGGCAACGGGTGAATTCGTGAAGGAGTCCTACTCGAGGACCGAGATCAGCCTGTTACCCGGTCGGTACCGGGTGGAGGTGCCCGGAAATCCTCCAAAGGTGGTGGATGACGTCGTCATCGTCAAGGGTGAAAAGCAGGTGCTTCGACCAGAGGGTAAGGGCTTTCTGAATGTACTCACCGACTCGTTCATCGAGGGATGCAAGGCTTACGATCCGATCACGGGAGCGCTGGTCAAGGAATTCTATTCCCGTACCCAGGTGCAATTGCCGGTCGGAACCTACCGGATCGAGATTCCCACCAATCCTCCGGAAGTTCAGGAGGATGTCGTTGTCCGCAATGGTGCACTCACGGAAGTAACACTCAGAGCAGCCGGCAAGTTGTACATCCAATCCCGGGGTATCATCAGTGAATGCAGAGTGATGGATCCAGTGACCGGGACCACGGTCAAGACAGTCTATTCCAGGGTTCCTGTTTCCTTGCCGGTCGGCACGTACCGCGTGGAAATTCCGGGAGCAGCGGGGGAGACGCGCCAGGTGATGGAGGATGTGGTCATCACGGCGGGCAAGACCACGATGGTTGAGGTGCGTTGAGGTCGGGTCAACCTGGGCAGGTTGCGGTTTTTGGCGTTGACCGCTGATTGCCGGGGGTCAGCGGGTGAGATCCACTACCAGGGTCAGGGCTATGAGTCCGAGCAGGAACACGAAGCCGATGTTGGATGCGATCATCCTCGTGCGTTCACTGACCTGCCGCCTGGTGACGATTTCCGGAAGCAGGAACAGGATGTGACCACCATCCAGGACCGGGATGGGCAGCAGATTGATTACCGCCAGGTTGATGCTGATGAAGGCGAGAAAGTTGAGCAGCGTATCGAGTCCCGTACGCCATGCCTCTCCTGCGACCTTTGCGATGAGAATCGGGCCGCCGAGTGATTTCACGGGAGCCTTGCCCACTATCAGCTTGCCGAGAAACGCATAGATTTGCACGGTCCACTGCCAGGTTTCCGTGAAACCTCTCGCCACGGCCGCAGGCAGCGACAGTTTGCGATACACCTGCTCAACCTGTTCGACGAAACTGATGCCGATTAGCCACTGCTCGGCCGCCTTGTCAAAGCGTGGTGAGATGGTGATGTGTTGTTCACCCTCCCCGGCGCGGTCCACGGTCACTTCGACGGCTTGCCCTTCGCTGCCCTGGACGGCGCGTTGCACCGTGTATGAAGAGTAGACCGGCTCGCCGTTGATGGCGACCAGTTTGTCATTCTCCCTGATGCCGGCGGCGGCGGCGGGGAAATTCTCGGAAACTCCCGCGATGAGGACGCTCTGGCGCGGTCCGAAATCCATTTCCGCCAACCCGGTGGATTGGTCGATCAACGGTACGTACTGGATTTCCACGTCGATTCCCTGCCGGGCGACTGTGACCTGGTGCGACGAGGCGCTGTCCAGGCGGATGCTCTTGAATACGTCTTCCCAGGTTTCCACCGATTCCTCATCGATCGATCGGATGATATCGCCGGTCTGGAGGCCGGCTGCCGCGGCCGGGCTGTCACCTCTCACCCATTCAATGACTGGCGCCGTGTCGAGGTACGCGGGGATCCTGAATCCGATGATGCCGATGGCGATATTGACCGCGATGGCGAGGAGGATGTTCATCGCCGGACCGGCGAAGAAGATGGAGAACCGCTGTAGGACCGATTTCGAGAGCAGGTCTCGACCATCGCCGAGGAGGATGTCATCGGGATTTTCACCAGCCAGTTTGACGTAGCCTCCCAGCGGGATCGCCGACAGGCGGTATTCGGTCTCTCCCCTGGTGTGTTTGAGGAGTATTGGTCCGAATCCGAGAGAGAAGGCGTGCACCCTGACATCGTTCTTCTTGGCCAGAAGGAAATGGCCCAGTTCGTGAGTGAATACCAGAATGCCGAGTACAACAATAAAGGCGAGTATGCTTTCGATCATCAGCCGTTATCCCATCGGTCGCGGTGACCGTGCAGGGGATTCCCGGGAATCACGCGAACAGGCCGAGATTTCCCTGGATCCAATCATAGAGCAGGCCGAGCCCGCGCCTGACATCGGTGCGCGGTTCCCAGCCGAGGATGCGTTTTGCCTTGGCTATGTCACTCACATAGACCAGTTGATCGCCCGGACGCCAATCACCATAACTCACTTCGAGAGTGACGCCGAAGTCCTCGCGAATGATGGCGATGAGGTCATGCAGGCAGATGGTGTTGGCGGGGCCGCCACCGACATTGAAAATCTGGCCGTCGACGGTGTCGATGGCACGCAGAGAGGCGATGTAGAGCGACACCAGGTCGCCGACCCAGAGCACGTCGCGGGATTGCTTGCCGTCCCCATAGATGGTGACGGGGTTGCCCTTGGCCGCCTGAATGAGGAAGTGTGCCACCCAACCCTGATCTTCGTTGCCCATCTGCCGGATACCATAGATGCACGACATCCTGAACACCACGGTGGGAATGCCGAAGATACGCCCATAATCATGAATGTACTGATCGGCGCCTCCCTTCGAACAGCCGTAGGGCGAGTAGAAATCCAGCGGTGTTTCCTCTGACACGCCGTCACGCATGGCCTCGTATTCGTACCTGCCGTTCCGTTCGCAGATCGGAACCGCCGACATCTTGCCGTACACCTTGTTGGTTGAGGAGAACAGGACTGGAATCTTGCGGCCGGCTGCGCGAACTGCCTCCAGGACATTGAAGGTGCCCAGCAGGTTCACCTCGAAATCCAGGCGGGGATCGGTCACCGATGTCGTCACCGCCACCTGGGCGGCGAGATTGAATATCGCATCGCAGCCGGTCACCGCCCGTGTGACGGCGGCCATATCGCGCAGATCGCCGCGGATGAAGTCCAGTTGCGGTATTTCCGACTGCAGCCAGGCCAGGTTGTGCTCCGAACCGGCCCGGGCCAGGTTGTCGATGATCCGCACGTCGTATCCCTCGCGAACCAGTTGCCTGGCCAGATTGCTCCCGACGAATCCCGCTCCTCCGGTAACCAGTACCTTCATGTTTCTCTCCTATTCGATCCGAGCTTCCGTGTTCATATCGTTCACGTGTGATCCGGTCATCGGCACGAAGCGTACACCGATGATGTCTTCACGTTTCAATTCGCCGCCCACCTTGACGAAAACGGAGAGCGTCTGCCGGCCGGCGGCATCTTCCACCGGGGCCACCAGCCTGCCGTGTTCCGCGAGTTGCTCCCGAAGAGGTTCGGGAATACCCGGAACGGCGCAGGTGATGATGATGCGGTCGAACGGGGCATGCTCCGGCCAGCCCAGGAATCCGTCACCGGCTTTTACACTGACGTTCTCATAACCCAATTCGGCCAGCCTTGTCGAGGCTTCCCCGGCCAGCGGCTCCACGATTTCGATGGAATAGACCGTGGCGCCGAGTTCCGCCAGGACCGCCGCCTGATAACCGGAACCAGTGCCGATTTCAAGCACGGTGAGTGTGCGTGTCACCGCCAGGAGTTCGCTCATCAAGGCTACGATATATGGTTGAGATATGGTCTGGCCGTAGCCGATGGCAAGCGGCTGGTCACTGTACGCCATGGATTGGGCCACGGTCGGCACGAATAGATGGCGCTCCACGGCACCCATGGCCGCCAGGACTGAGGGAGAGTGTATGCCACGCGTTGCGATTTGATCGCGAACCATGGTTTCCCGCTGGCGCGCGAACCGAGTTTCATCCGTTTCCATCATGCATGCCCCGCGCACGGGTGTAGCGCCGGCAGTCAATACCAGGAAAAAGCAGGTACAGAACGCTCTCCCCATGTCGATGCGGGAGCGCGCGAAGCACTTCATTGCCGGTATTCGGAGAGTATCCGCCGGACGATATCGTCGACGAGGTCCGCTTCCTGCCTGTCAGCTTCCACCCCGGCTCCGCCGTTTTGGGTCCCGCCTGTGCCCATGGCCGGGCTCGACAGGCCATAGGCGATGCGCTTGCGGTTGGTCAGGTGCGTGGCGGTGACATTATCCGAGGTGATGTTGCCGCCCCATGTGCCGCAGCCCAGCGTGAAGGACAGGGGAAGACCGCTGGCGACCCCGATGGCGCCCTGGGTGGATGGGGCGTTTACGATCAGTCGGGCGATGGGTTTTTTAAGGCCGAATTCGCGTACGATTTGATCGTTGTTGGAATGAATCGAGATCGTGTGGCCCACGCCGCCGAAATAAAGCAGTTTCATGCAGGTGTCGCATGCTTCCCGCCAGTCCTCAACCGTATAGAAGGCCAGAACGGGGGAGAGCTTCTCGCATGACAGTGGATACTGGGCGCCGATACCGTCCAGTTCGGCCAGCAGCACCGTGGTATCATCGGGCACGCTGACACCGGCCGCCTCCGCGATGGCGTGAGCGGAATGGCCGACCAGCCGGGCGTTGATGGCACCGTTGGGCTGGACCAGTACCCTGGACACTGCCGCGATTTGCCCGTCGTTCAAAAAGAATCCATGATTCCGGGTGAATTCCGCCTTCACCAAGCGCTGGCTCACTCGTTCCGTCACCACCGCCTGTTCGGAAGAACAGATGGTGCCGTAATCGAAGGTCTTGCTCGTTATGATATTGGTGACGGCGGTCGGGATGTCGGCGGTTCGCTCGATGAAAACCGGGACATTGCCGGGTCCAACCCCGAAAGCGGGTTTCCCCGAACTGTATGCGGCTTTCACCAACCCGGTGCCGCCGGTGGCCAGAATCACTGAGCACAGATTGTTGCTCATCAGTTCGTTGGTGCCTTCCTTGCTCGGCATGGTCAGGCAGGCGATCAACCCCTCGGGAGCGCCGGCCGCCACGGCGGCATCGGCGACAATGCGGGTTGCCTCGATGATGCAGTTTTTGGCGGCGGGATGGGGGCTGAACACCACTGCGTTTCCCGCTTTCACGCTGATCAGCGACTTGTAGAACACCGTGGAGGTAGGATTGGTGCAGGGGATTATCCCAACCACCACACCCATCGGTGCTCCGATCTCGATGATTCGGTTGCGGCGGTCCTCGTTCAGGATTCCCAATACCTTCATCGGACCGATAAATTTATACATTTCCTCGGTTCCGACGATGTTCTTGGTCACCTTGTCCTGCACCTTGCCGTAGGTGGTTTCCGCCACCGCCATTTCCGCCAGCCGGATGGCTTCCTTTCTTCCCGCCGCCGCCATTGCGCCCACGATCCGGTCGATTTGGTCCACCGGCATGGCCGCCAGCACGCGCTGCGCCTCATCTGCCGCCCTCAACAGTGTACGGGCTTCCTGAACGGACCTCAGATCACTGTCCGCCAACATGTCAACCTCCAGAAAAACCATTACCCTCGGCTCAAAGGAATCGTTCCCGCTGCTTCTCAGCGGCCTCGTCCTTGGCTTCGCGAAGATGCTTCGAACAATAGATCATGCCATGTTCGACACGCTTGCCGCAGCGGATGCATCGATTCTTGCCGCTGCGTTGTTTCATTGAAATAAGAATGGTGTATAACCATGAAATCACTGCCAGAAGCACCATCCCAACGCCGGCGAGGGCGATGTATTCAGGTACCTTGGCGTTCGAGATGTAACCTTGTTCCTTGATGAAATACACAAGAATCGCGATGAACCATGTGAATAATGCCGCTCGGATCAGGGGGCTCTGCACTGTCGACACTCCTTTCCATCAGCCAAGCCTTATATTATTGATTATTCGCTGCGGTCCTGTCAATTTCAAGGCCGGAGTGAGAAGGACTTTGGTTTCGATAGACGCCTGAGGTGGCTCAGGAGAGAGGCGAGGTTGTCTGACGAGAAGCGCCTTCGTGTGCCTTCAGTGGTGTCTTAATCAACGCCACTGGTATGGCGGGGGTGTAGAGAAGGACCAGTCAGGCCATGCCCATGGCGCGTTTGGTCAGTCCAGTGGGTTACCCCGGCACTCCAAGGCCGTCGGTTTACTCCCTCATAAGGACGCCACCTCCTGTCTACTCACCGCGTCTTGTCATGTTCGAGTAACGCCAGCAGTGCATCCTATGTTTCCGTGGCCGCTGTGGAAGATTGAAAGCCAACGCACTACGACGAACATTACAAGATTCGGGGTACGACTTCATTGCGATCGCGCCCCCCGGCACTACCACCGGCAGACAGAATCCGAGTCGGAATCCTTATATCGAAACGAAAGGAGAAGGACTCGGTTCCGTCGGTGACCTCGCCGCCGTGATAGTGTGACGGGCGCATCCTGTTCTTTGCCGGTCGATGTGCCGTCAGCCGTTCGTGGTCCGGCGTCAGGCGGCTTCGGTCTTTGACAGGCGGCTTATCCACACCTATAATGACAGCTTGTGAGGAGGGATCGTAAGAAATTGAAAAATATGATTTATTTCTTGTTATTTACCATGCTCGCCGGTGTCATGTTCACGGGGTGCATGATGACCCATCAAACGCCGCCTCCGGTGACCCCTGTACTGGGAGATCCCGCCACGGCGCTGGGATTGTATGCCAGGTCTTATCATTATCAACTGGCTGGCGACCTGTCGCGGGCACTGGAACTGCGTGCCGCCGCCACCGAGCATGATCCTGACTCCGCCTTTTTATGGTGGTCGCTGGCGGATTTGGAGTTCCAGAATGCCATGGGAGTTGACGAATCTGGGCGGCATGATTGGTTCGAGCGCGCTCTTGCACATATCCGGCGCGCGATGGCCTTGGACCCGGATTTTCCGGATGCGGTTCAACTGGCGCAGCAGGTGTATGTTGCCATGGGAAATACAGTGCAGGCCATCCAGGTTGGATTGAAACTGGTTGCATTACGACCGGATGATGACAGGTACCGTTTGGACCTGGCCAGGCTGTATGCCGCTCAGGAGCATCTCGACGAGGCTTCAGTGCAACTGGAGTCAGCCATGGAAATCAATCCGGCCAACGCGGAAACCTACTTCCTGCTGGGCAGTATCCGCCTGCAAAAGTCGGATCTCAAGGGCGCTGAGGATGCCTTGCGCCGCGCCCATGCGCTCGATCCGAACAACGAAGCCACCGTTCTGCAATTATCGGACCTGTTTAGCAGTCAGTTTCGGTTCGATGAACTGGAGGCGCTGTTCTTGGAGTTTCTTCAGAACCGTCCCGGCTCGCCGGAGGTGCGCTTCCGGCTTGGTTCTTACTATTTCCTGATCGGCGAATTGGATCGCGCCAGGGAACTGTGGCGTCCATTGCTGAGCAACCGTTACTACAAGGAGCCTGCGCTCTTGAAGCTGGGGCGGTTGGAGGCGGCGGCGGAGCGATGGGAGCAGGCGCTGCTGCATTTCCAGGCTCTGGCGGATATCAAACAGGAGGAGCAGACCGACTTGTGGATCGCGTATTGTCTGGAGCGCTTGGAACGATGGCGGGAAGCAGCCGGGGTCTATGAACGTCTCATGGAGAAGAATCCGGCGGATGTCAACTACTATGTGGCATGGTTCGAGGTGAACCGAACCGTTGGTGGCGACGACGAGGCGCTGCGCGTATTGCGGGAGCGATTGGCATCGATGCCTCGATCACCGGTGCCGATCCGGGTCGAGGCGCACTGCCTGTCTCTTATGGAGCGCCAGGAAGAGGCTCTTGCTTTGTACCGCCGGGGTCTGGTCGAGTATCCGCGTTCCGTTGAATTGCGGATTGATCAGGCCTTTCACCTGGAACGTATCGACCGCAGTTCCGAAGCCCTGCCCTTGATGGAAGAGGTTCTGCGGCTGGAGCCTGACAATGCCCAGGCCAACAATTATGTCGGATATCTGCTGGCCGAAGAGAATCGTGACCTGAAAAGAGCGTTGAAGTTGGTACGTCGTGCGCTGGCGGTCGAGCCGGACAATGGCGCTTACATTGACAGTCATGGTTGGATACTATTCCGATCTGGTCGATTTGAAGAGTCTGTCGTTGAACTCGAACGAGCCGTCAATGTGTTGGGTGACGATCCGGTGGTGCTCGGGCATCTGGCGGAAGCATACTTTGAACTGGGCCGAATCGATTCGGCGGTCGCCATCTGGCGTGAACTGGCGGCGACCCACGACTCCGAGGATGCGCGTCGGCGACTGCGGCAGGCAGGATATGATCTTACGGCCCCGTAGGCTGCCCGTGCTGCTGCTGTTGCTCGTGGCAGGCGTCATGGGGTGCCGGATACGGCGTTCTCTTCCCTTCGAACCGCTCGCTACGGCTGGCTATCGGGCTCCGGTGGTTCCCACCGGCAGCGGATTGAAAGGCAGGATGTCCATCCGTCTTCCCAGGGCGGCGTCGGCGAGGAAGCTTCGCGCCATGTTCCGGATAGAACCTCCGGACCGGTTCCAGGTTGTCTGGTTGGATCCGCTGCTCAACCCATTGTTTTCCTTGATTTCCGATGGTGAACGTCTGGCGGCGGTCGATCTCGGAGCGGGACGTGGATTGCTTACGAACCTGCCTCCGGAGGGAGCGCGGATTCCTCCGCTGGACCTGGCTCCCGTTGACCTGGTGCGTCTGATGCTTGACATCGACCCGCCCGGAGTGGCAGAAATCGGCTCCAACGGCGCGGGTGAATTCCACGCGTGCTACGGCGGCGGTGAAGAGGTGGTTACCAGGCGCATCGACGGCACGCTGGTCGAGCGTCGATACGGGAATGATCGAGTGGTGGTGAAATGCGAGGAGACAGTCCTTGTCGGAGGCCGTCTGTTGCCTTCCCAACTGTCCGTCGCTACCGGTGGTCTGAACATTGAAACCGCCGTCCAGGCGCAAGAGACATATCTCATCGATGAACCCATAGCGATCCGTTTCTCCCAGCGGGTGAGTCTTGATGCGGTCAACTGGCGGGACTTGGTGCGGCGGCTGCAGGAGGCGCTGGGAGGGAGTTGATGAAAGGCGGGAAGGTGGTGCTGCGCGCACCCGCCAAGGTCAATCTGCTCCTCCGGCTGCTCGCCGCGAGGCGGGACGGTTATCACGAAATCTGCTCGGTCATGCAAACCGTCGATGTATTCGACCATCTTACCGTCGAACCCGCGGATGCTCTCGTGCTCCACTGCACGGGCGCGGAACTGCCCTGCGACAGCCGGAACCTGGTGATACGGGCTGCCCATCTCCTGCGGAAGAAGTACGATGTCCGACTCGGCTGCCGGCTCCGTTTGTTCAAGGCGATACCGGTCGCCGCCGGACTGGGGGGTGGCAGTGCCGACGCCGCGGCGGCGTTGATCGGACTGAACCGATTCTGGCGGCTGCATCT
Organism: candidate division CSSED10-310 bacterium; assembly: GCA_016932295.1. The sequence goes on along the minus strand of JAFGDC010000153.1, from coordinate 913 downwards.
GGATCGTACTGAACTGGCCGCCTGCGCTGCACTGCTGGGCAGCGATGTGTCGTTTTTCTTGACGGGCGGCACTGCCTTGATTACCGGGCGCGGGGAGGTGATCAAGCCGCTGCCGTCGCTGGCGGGTATGAAGCTGGTTCTGGTCAATCCGGGTTTCGAACTGCCGACCCCGGGGGTCTTTGCGAGGCACCGCGAGGCGGTCGGTTTGGGGTTGACATCCTACAGCGCCGTGCCTAGTATACGGCATTTGTTTCCAGGGCACGATCCAGGGCTGCTGGCGGATAGCCTGGGTAATGATCTGGAGGGCGTCGCGACGGCGATGCGGCCCGAGATCGGCGCCTGCAGGCGCGCCCTGATTCAAGCCGGTGCCACGGCGGCGGTGATGACCGGCAGTGGTCCCACCGTCGTTGGGTTGTTCGGCGATCCGGTTGCAGCGGAGCAAGCCCGGGAGCGCCTGTCCCATGATTTCCATTGGGTCCGCAAGGCCTGTACAGTGCGGACAGGGATCATGGAGGTGACAGATGCGTGCTCCGGGAGTAAGATTGAGGAAGTTTTGTAATGGGGCGTCGTCAAGCGGCAAGACACGGGATTTTGGATCCCGCATTCGGAGGTTCGAATCCTCCCGCCCCAGTTTTATTTGCATCTTCATTGTGGCGTGTTCATGACGTCGATTTGGGAGTGCGGGCATGAGCCCCGTCCAATGGGTGATCGCGGGCTTGGGCAACCCTGGTGTCGAATATGAGAAGACGCGCCACAATCTGGGTTTTCGCATGATGGATCACCTTGCCGGCATGATGCGCGGCGGCGGCTGGCGCGCCGGCGGCGGTGCCCTGCAGTGGGCGGGAATGATGGCCGGGCAATCGGTGGTGCTTGTCAAACCGCAGGAATTCATGAACAACAGCGGTCGTCCGGT
>JAFGDC010000152.1 GCA_016932295.1 candidate division CSSED10-310 bacterium | reverse complement strand
GACCCGCCGCGCTGGCTCATGCCGTGGGTTTCCGACCCGATCACCGGGAGGTCGAGGGTCATGGCCGCCTCGCCCAGCAACTTGGTGGCATAGAGCACTCCTTGTCCACCGATGCCGACAATGAGGATCTGGCTGTTCATTCCGTCACCTTCTCGAGGCGCAATGCCTTTCGTACGCAGATGTTCACGCAAACGCCACACCTGGCGCACAGAGCATGGTCGATGACCACCCTGTCCGCACCCTGAGGAAGCGTGATGGCCGGGCATTCGAAATTATCAAGACAATAGCCGCAGGCATTGCACTCCTCTCCCACCACCAGTTGCAGGGAGCGGTCCACCGGCGTGCGATCGTTCAGCAGGCAGGGGTGGCGTGAGATGATCACCGCCATGCCGCCGTCGGGTGCCAAGGTGTGATCGCGCGCTCGTTCCAGCAGTGTGCGTAACGATGCCACATCGTACGAGTCCACCACCTCCAGGAAATTGACACCGACTCCTCGCACCGCATCTTCTATTGAGAGTCTGTTACCCATCGAGCCATCGGCCTGGATGCCGGTGGTGGGAGCGGGCTGCATGCCGGTCATGGCCACCGTGCCGTTGTCAAGGATGACCACTATGTAGCGACTGCCGTCATACACAGCATTGGCGAGACCCGTGAGTCCCGAATGGAAGAATGTGGAGTCGCCGATGGTGGCGATCACTGGTTTGTCCACCCCGTCCTGCCGGTATGACCGATACATACCGGTGGCGATGTTGATGGCGGCGCCCATGTCCAGGCAGGTGTCCACGGCGTGAAGGTTCTTGCCGAGGGTGTAACAGCCGATGTCGGAGGGATAAATGCCGCGCGGGAACGTACGGCGGATGGTCCAGAAGGAGGCGCGGTGCGGGCAGCCGGCGCACAGGGTGGGTTTCCTCACCGGCGGTTGCATGCCTTCTACGAGTGTGTGAATGGCCTGGTCCGGTGTGGCGGGTAGTCCGAGAAACGAGCGCAGCAAGTCGTGGATGACCTCGGCGGTCAGTTCTCCGGCCCTGGGAACGGTTCCATCCATCCGCCCGCGCAGCCGGGCGCGTTGAGTGGCCTGCTCCTCGACGGCGCTGTCGGGATCTTCCAGGACAAGGACCGCTTCGTGGCGCGCTATGAACGCATCCAGGATTTCCCCGGCCATGGGCGATGGCATCCCGATTTTGAGGATGGGTACGGCGCCGTCCAGCCCCGCCTCCCTGAGGAAGTCTCTGACCCCGGCATATTCGACGCCGCAGGCGATGATCGCCCGGTCGCCGCTGCCAGCGATTTCGTAATTGAAGCGACCATTCTCAGCGGCAATGGCGTCCAGCTTGTCATTCAGTTGTTTGTGCAGGCGATAGCGGTCGCGGGGGGTGGCAGCCCAGCGGCTTGGTTCCTTCTCGAACACTGCCAGCCGGTCATGTCGCTGCAACGGTCCGTAAGTGATCGATTGCTTGGCGTGGCAAACCCTCAGCGAGGGCCTGAGGATCACCGGCACCTGGTGCTTTTCGGACAGTTCGAAACCGTGCGCTATCATGTCCACGGCTTCCGCCGGGCTGGCTGGATCCAGTACAGGCACCTTGGCGAACCTCGCGAACATGCGGGTGTCCTGCTCGGTCTGCGAGGAGTGGGGGCCGGGATCGTCGGCGACGATGATGAGCAGGCCGCCTGACACGCCCGTGTACGCGGCGCTCATCAGCGGATCGGCCGCCACGTTCAACCCCACCTGCTTCATGGCGCAGGCAGCCCGTTTTCCCGTATAGGCCGCCGCCAGCGCCAACTCCAGGGCGATCTTCTCGTTCAGGGACCACTCGGTGTACAGGGGAATCTCCAGGTACGTTGCATAAGCGGCAACGGCTCCCAGAATTTCCGAGCTGGGTGTGCCCGGGTAGGAGGCGGCGATCTGGCAGCCGTGTTTCACCAGGCCCCAGGCGATGGCCACATTGCCCAACAGCATCTCCCGTTTCGGTAACGGCTTGACCTGCCTGTCGCCGTTCATCATCCCTCCTGACTGGCGGCGACACCCATCAGAATGGAATGATACTTCTCTTCCGGCGTCGAGGCGCGCGACAGCATGATGATGGGGCTCTTGCCGCCGACGATGACGCCCCCGGCCTCGGCCTTGGCGATGAACATGAACACCTTGCCGACGATGTTGCCGCCCACCATCTCCGGCAGCAGCCAGATGTCGGTCTTACCCGACCACGTGCCGGGCACGCCCTTGATCTCCGCGGCCTTGGGATCCAGCGCGATGGAAACGTCCACCGGACCCCATATGACGGCATTGTTGAAGCGGCCCTGTTCCGCCATTTTAACCAACTCCACCGCATCCATGCTGCACGGCATCTTGGGAGTGGGTTTTTCCGACGCCGTGAGAATTGCCGCCACCGGCCGCTCAACACCCATCTTCTGCATGAACTGGATGGCGTTTTCCAGAATCGCCGCCTTCTTCTCGAGATCGGGGTAGAGCACCATTCCGGTATCGGTGAGGCAGAGGATCCTGTTCAGAATGGGGGGCTGAAAAAAACCTACGTGACTGAGCAGCCGGCCCCTGGTAAATCCATTATCCGGATGGATCGCTGCCTTGAGCAGGACAGGGGTCGGCAGATGGCCCTTCATGACGAGATCGGCGCGACCGTCCCCCACCATCCTGAAAGCAAGGGCCGCCGCCGCCTCCACTGTTGGTTCGTGGATGAT
>JAFGDC010000151.1 GCA_016932295.1 candidate division CSSED10-310 bacterium | reverse complement strand
TCCCACTGGTACGCGCAGACACGGTCCTGACCGGCACCGATCGCATCGCGATTGGGCAGTGCGCCGCCGTTGTTGACAATCGTCCAGGGATTGTCACCGGGAGTATCCGTCGAGGTGCAATGCCTGTCCGGCGCCGGCATGGCGCGGTATGCCATGATATGACCGGAATCTTCGGAATCCTCAATGAAAACCGATTCAGTCCCGTACCATTGGATGGCCTCATGCTGGAAACCGGGCTCCGGACGGCCGGCGCCGGTATGGAAATTGAGCAGCGCAAACAAGCGATTCCCGTTGACGGCCGCGGTCCCTGGATTGCTGAGCCTGGCCAGCATGACCAGAAGATTGCCGGGCAAGTCTCCAGCGTCCGGCACATCCTGGAAAGGGGCAAAGTAATAGGCATCGAGCCTCAATCCATTGAAATTCTGAACCGTGTGGAGCACTCCGCCGTCGAGATAGGCGACGCTTGCCTCGGCCAGTGACTGACACCAGGTCTGCACACCGCCGGCGCCGATTCCGAAGAAGGCGTCGTAGCACAGATCGACACTTTCCACCCCAGGCCCCGGAAAGCGATACACATGCTCGTAAAATCCGTTGATACTATGCGTGCGGCCGCTGCCGTCATCGATCACGTACGTCGATGCAGTATACCCGTTGGCCACGGTGAGTGTGGAAGTCGAACAATGGGGATCGGTCGCCGCCGGCGCCGGACGACCGCCGCCCAGACTCGCCAGGATCAATCCGGACACCAGTATTGACCGCACTATCGCGGGATTGCTCACGCTTCGCTTCATCTTTCTCCTCCCGATGGCTGGGCATCCCTCCTTGACCGCGCCACGGCGGTATGCACGAGCCGATTCCAGCCCAGTGGTGGTGCCAGCATAACATGCACGGCGCCGACGGCAAATGGACCCGGCGGAAGGCCCCGGCGAATCGTTACAAATGCCTACCGCCAGCCAGGAAACAGCTCCCGTGCACAGGCATCGCCCCGGGCGGTGGTGACAGGACTGGTCAATGTCTCCATGATTTCCGCCTTCTCGTAACAGGCGAGTGGAGTCCCGATGTACAACCCTGAGTTCCGGCGGTGCCGATACCGGTACGCCCCCGCGAGGAGACAGCGGTCGTTGCCGGGATTGTCCGCGGAGCAGAACCGGCATGGGAAGGGAGACCAGTCCCGCGGAAACCAGGTCATGAGAAAATTCTTTTCCCGAAAAGCGGTACGCCAGGGCCGTTTGAATGGCACGTATTCGAAGCGCCACGTCCTGACATTGTCATTCTGCCAATCATCACCGGCCGGTTTATGCGGCGGTGCGGGCGCGCGCATCAGCGCACATTTCGCCGGACCGGCGCAATTGAACTTCTTGATATTTTGACCAAAAACGTTACAATACCATCGTTCAACGACATACACCCGTTCCCAGGCCGTGGGTGAACCATCTTCAGGGGGTAACAATGAAGAAGTTCCGTCTCATCATGTTGGTCCTCATTACCACCTGCGGGATCGCGCAGGGCGCCATCATCAATGTACCCGGCTCGCAACCGACCATCCAGGCCGGAATCAACGCCGCGTTCCCGGGAGATACCGTCATGGTGGCCAGCGGAACATACACTGGTCCTGGCAATTATGATATCGACACCATGGGGAAGGCGATCACCATCACCTCGCAGAACGGCGCCACTCAATGCGTCATCGATGTCTACTGGAGCGGCCGGGGATTTTACCTGCATTCCGGCGAGGGCACCGGCACGGTGATCAACGGATTCACCATCCGCAACGGCTGGGTGCTCGATCAAGGCGGCGGCATCGGCTGCTTCAACGCCTCCCCCACCATCACCAACTGTGTTATCAGCGATTGCACGGCGCGCAACAATGGCGGCGGCGCGCTGTACTTCTCCGGGAGCACCAACGCCATCGTCGCCTTCACCACCATCGCCAACAACACCAGTGAAAACCGGGGCGGCGGCGCGTACGCGATGAACAGCACCTGCACCTTCAATTTCTGCACCTTTACCGGCAACACCGCCACCAACTTCGAGGCCAAGGGTGGCGCCATCAGTTGCCAGCCCTATTGCACCCTGCTCGTCATGAACAGCACCTTCGACAACAATTCCGCGGACTACGGCGGCGCGGTCCATTGCAAGGAGTGGTGCGATCCGGCCTTCTACAATTGCCTTTTCTTCGACAACCAGGCTCCCAACAAGCGTGGGGGCGCCATCATGTGCGACCAGCGCACGCCGTCGGACATTCTGAACTGCACCTTCGAGGGCAACAGCACCGGCCAGTACGGCGGCGGCATACACCTCAACGACTACTCGCCGGCCACCATCAAGAACTGCATCTTCTGGAACAATTCACCAGACCAGATCCATGCCTTCCTGCAGTCCAGCCCCACGGTCACCTACTGCGACGTCCAGGGCGGCTATACCGGCAATCACAACCTGAATTCCAACCCGCTGTTCACCTCGGGACTGGACGGTGCATATTACCTCAGCCAGATTCCCTCCGGGCAACCCAGCAACAGCCCCTGCTTCAACGCCGGCGAAAACCTGGCAAACCTGACCTGCTTCCCGCCGAGCCTGAATACCTACTGCATGGGGAGCTTCACCACCGCCATTAACCAGGCGGTGGACATCGCCGTGGCGGACATGGGCGCACACTATGTCCCCACGACCTACGTGACCCCTACTCCCACTCCCTGGCAGCCGCCGGTACCGGCCGCATCCCCCGGCGGATGCATCATTCTCGCCGGCTTGTTCAGCGTGCTGCTGATGCTCCGCCGATTGGTGTAACCGGTTTCATCATTGGTTACCGGCGCCGGCATGAGACAGGCCATCGGCGCCGTTTCCGAAAGAACCAGCCCCCCGCACCAAGTGTGGAGGGCCGCCGGTTCAGCTCCTGTCAGTCGAAGGTAAGACTGGCATCCGTGGTGTACGAGTACTCCGGTTCCTTGATGGGGATAAGCCACTGGATCTCGTTCTTGTTCAGAAGCACGAACACCTTCGAGCTGATGGGTTTCTTCGTGTCCATTGAAAAGACATGGGCATCATGGATGGGAACGAACTGGATGTCACTCCTGTTGAGATAATCCGACAGTCGACCGCGGCGGAATTCTTTCTCCGTTACCAGAATTTTTCCCACAATCGCCAACTTCTCGGTGTAAATTTTTACAACGGCGAAACCGCGTTCCATCTCCATGGACTACCTCTTTTCGTACTCATTATACCCGCACCTTACGTCCAGGCACGGGTAAATGTCAAGATCCCGGTGCTCCTTCCGACGGATCAGGGCACGATGAAGGAACGATCATAGTCGGCGAAATGGACGTCATTGTAGTACAGCTCTACCATGCCATGTTCACCGGAAGTCGCGCCGCACTGGGTCATGGGGTCCATGGCAAGGCTGGCACTGGTGGTGCCGGCGGTGAAGGTGGATTCCTCGGTCCTGCAATGGCGGCCCGCCACTGCCCATTCCCAGCGCAGGCGGTCGCCCGAGCCGACATTCACCAGGTAGACGGTGGACAGGACCGTGTTGCCGCCCGGATACGAGATGACATGATCGGTGAAGTGGTTTTCCTGCACGGCGATGTCCACCACCCTTCCGCATGTCTGACCCTGGGCATCGGAAACAGTCATCGCCGCTTGATAGCTGCCAACCTCCAGGTAGGTGTGGGTGGGCTCCGGACCGGTGCCGGCGGTCCCGTCGCCGAAGTTCCACTGGAACGCGTAGGGAGCGAGTCCGCCCGTGGCCGTGCCGTGGAACTGCACGATCAACGGCGGCATGCCCTGGCGCGGATCGGCGCTGATACCGCAGTCCAGTACGCTGATCCCCACGGTTATGGGTATACAGCAGGTCTTCGTGGTAGTGCTGTCGGACACGGTCACGCAGGCCTGGAATGTACCGCCGCTGGTGTAGGTGTGCGCCGCCTGAGCGCCGGCGCCCACGCTCCCATCTCCGAAGCTCCAGGTGTAGTAATACGGCGGCGTGCCACACCTGGCGCTGGCCTGGAACTCAACCGTCAAAGGCGCCTCACCGCTTACCGGTTCGGCGTTGCAGAACACTTCCAACCCGCCATGGCAAGGCGTCACATCAACCACGACGGTCCCGGCGATCTGCACGCCGACGCAGTCGGTCACCGCGACCCGGGCATTGTACAAACCGTAGGCACCATAGCTGTGCACCGGCGCCGGCTCACTGGTGGCGGCGCCATCTCCGAATTCCCAGTAATAGCTGAAGGGGGCCCGTCCGCCGGTATGCAGGCAGGAGAATCGTACCTCCCCGCCGATGTCCGCGGCCGGCGGATTGGCAGTGCAACTCTCAATAGCCAGCGCATCCTCGGCGATCTCCAGGTACGGCCACAACTCGCTGGTGGCGCCCGAGCCGTCCCGCGCCACAAGTTCCAGCAGGTACCGCCCGCCTGGCAGCACCCCTTGTGGCACCTCCAACTCGTAGGTATAAAAACCGGCGCCTGACTGATTCAGCCTTACACCGGTGGGAACCCCCTCAAAATACAGTTCCACGTCCTGGATGTCCGGCATGCCCTGCGGATCATCGGCGAAGACGAACAAGGACAGCCGGCCGCCGCCGCTGGAGGTTAATTCAGAACCCCAGTATCCCGCGGCCAACACATAGGGCGCCAGAGCGCCGGAGGTCGCCGCGGAACTGTCCCGCCATCTCCTGGACAGACCTTCGAGAACCAGCCGGCCGGCCTTTCCAAATGAAGACTCCGGCGGCCCGGCGGTCATGCTGTCCCGCACCTCCAGGTAGGGCCAGGTACGACCGCGGTTGCCGAGGGCATCCACCGCCTGAATCTCGAGCAGCAGCGATACTCCAGGGACACACGCCTCCCCGACATCCAGTGAATACGTATACAACCCGTCACCGGCCGTGAAGTCCCCTTCCAGCCCATCATCCCTGAGCATGGCAATAGGCGTCCCCGCGGAGGATACTTCCATGGATTCCGTCTGGTTGTCCTCGGTGTACGCGATGACCGTGAGCTGAAGCGGTCCATCGCTGCGCAGCCGGGAGTAGAGGAATCCCGCCGCCATGATTTCCGGACCTGAATTGTCGATATAAAATCCGACTGATTCCGCTGGCAGGGTCAGGTTACCGCAGCGATCGGTGGCCCTCGCATCGAGGACATGATAGCCGTCCGCCAGGTTCGTCAGCGGCAACTGCCACTCATCGGTCCCCTCCGCCTGCTGCCAGGAACCGCCATCCAGCCTCAGGTGGACATGATCGACGCCGGCTGTCTGGTCATGTGCGATACCCTGCGCCACCAGTTCAGTCCCCACATACCGCCGACTCTCCACGGGCACGCTCACGCTCACATCTGGTGAGGCATCATCGACGAACACGCGGATATGACTGGTTGCACTTTCATTGCCGATCGCATCAATCGCCTTCGCGTAAACATGAAAGATCCCCATTCCCTGCAGATCGAACCAGACACTCCACTCATCCGTGCCTTCCGCCGCGGTCCAGTTCACTCCTCCATCGGTGCTGAGCAGCACGCTATCCACCCCGGCGCCATCGGCACCATCGTCGGCGGTGCCGCTCACCGCCACACCACCGTTCTCGATGCAGGAACCATCTGCAGGCGCGACGATATGTACCACAGGCCCGGTATTGTCCACGAACACCACATGAAC
>JAFGDC010000018.1 GCA_016932295.1 candidate division CSSED10-310 bacterium | reverse complement strand
GTCGTCGCCGCCGCTCATGAGGCTGTAGGAATATTCGCCGCCCCAGGGATCCTTGGGTATCTTCTTGATGTAGGGGCCGTCCCAGCCCTCCCCGCCGCCCGAGATGAGCGCATCGAGGTTGCCTGGATACTCGCCGACATCGAGCCGGTACATGTTGAGCGCCAGGCCGATATTCCTGATCTGTTCCTGCGCGGTGCGCACCTTGGCCTTCTCGACGTTCTTGAAAAGCCGTGGGACCACCAGTGAACCCAACAAGCCGATGATGACCACCACGATCATGATTTCCACGAGGGTGAAACCGGCCTGGGACCTGCGACGATCACGGTTGGAAAGCAAAGTCAGTATATGCAGCATGGAAATCCTCCCTTAGAAGCTGAACGATGAGATCGAGAAGATCGCCATCAGCATGCTGACCACGATGAAACCAACCACCACGCCCATGATGAGGATCATGGCCGGTTCCAGGAGCGACATCAGACGTTTGATGGTGACCTTCACGTCGGTTTCGTAGACATCCGCTATCTTGAGCAGCATGTTCTCCAGTTTGCCGGTCTCCTCACCCACCGCGATCATGTGGATCGCCAGGGGAGGAAAGACCTTGGCATCGCGTAAAGGACCGGAGATCGTATCGCCTTCCTTGAGTGATCCGTACACATCGATCAGGGCATTGGCGATCACCTCGTTGGTCAAGGTATCCTTCACAATGGACAGAGCCTGCAGAATGGGAACGCCACTCCGGGACAGGGTGCCCAGGGTCCGACTGAATCTGGCGATCTCGATCTTCTGCATCAATTCACCCAGGAGAGGAATCTTCAGGATGAACCCATCCCAGCCGATACGCCCCTTCTCAGTCTTCCGATAACTGCGCAGTGCAAGGAACCCGAAGACGAGCGCGCCGAGAATCAGATACCAGTAGTGCTTGATGAAATTGCTGAAGGACAGGACCAGCCTCGTGACCAGCGGCATGGCAACACCCAGGTCGGCGAAAATGACCGTAAACTTGGGCAGCACGAAGGTGAGCAGAATGATCAACGCTGCGCCGCCGACACTGCTGAGCAGGATGGGATAGATCATCGCCGAGATGATCTCGTCGCGCATGGTCTGGGTCATCTCGAGGAAACCGGCCAGACGCGCCATGATGATCTCGAGGACGCCGCCTGATTCACCCGATCTGACCATATTGACATACAGGCGCGAAAAGAGCTTCGGGTGTTTGGCCAGTGCATCGGCGAAGGAACTGCCGCCCTGGACATTCTTGCGGATTTTCATGATGGCTTCCTGCAGCTTCGTTCCCTCGTTCAACTCGATCAGAATGGCCAACGCCCTGTCCAACTGCATGCCGGCATCGAGCAGCGTGGCCAACTGCTGCGTGAACACCATGATATCGCGCTTCCTGGTCCGTTTCATGAAGCTCTTGATGGACACCTCCCGAGAGATGCCCTTGGCTTCCACCACCGGCTTGATCAGCAGTGGGAACAACTGCTGCTCCTGCAACCTGCTGATGATCGCGCCCTCGTCCTTTCCCTCCATGGTCCCGTCGATGATGAGCCCCTTGATATCCGAAGCCTTGTAGGTGAAGACGGGCATTTACGCTCTCCCCCTGAGCGACAAATCGTCATCCTGGGTCACGCGCAGCACTTCCTCGATGGTGGTCAATCCCTTCTTGACCTTGCGCCACCCGTCATCGCGAAGGGTTCGCATACCCATGGTACGGCCGACTTTCCGGATTTCCGTCGAACTGGCCCTCTGTAAAATCATCTCCCGCACCCGGTCATCGACCAGCAACAGCTCAAAGATTCCCAGGCGGCCCCGGTACCCGGTATTGCCGCACTCCTTGCAGCCGGCTCCGGCATAGGCTTTCATTCCCCTGGTAAAACCACCGTTCAACCCGTTCCCCTCGAGCGCCTCCCAGTCCGGTTCCACCTCCTGCTTGCAGTGCTCGCAGATAACCCGTACCAGGCGCTGAGCCATGATGCCCTCCACACAGGAAGACACCAGGAAGCTCTCAATCCCCATGTCTACCAGACGGGTTATGGCGCCGGGCGCATCGTTGGTGTGCAACGTGGAAAACACCAGGTGACCAGTCAACGAAGACTGTACCGCAATCTCGGCAGTCTCGCGGTCGCGGATCTCGCCCACCAGGATCACATCCGGATCCTGCCGCACGATGTGCCGTAGCCCGCTGGCAAAGGTCAACCCTATCTTGCTGTTGACCTGGATCTGGTTGATGCCCTGCATCTCGTATTCCACCGGATCCTCGACCGTGATGATCTTCTTGTCCGGTTTGTTTATCTTGTCAAGAGCCCCGTACAGGGTCGTGGTTTTACCGCTTCCGGTCGGCCCAGTGATCAAGATGATCCCGTGCGGTTTCTTGATGAGCCGATTGAACTGCTCGAACGTGTCCGCTTCGAACCCCAGTGAGGTCAACTCATGGAAGACGCTGGACCGATCCAGAATACGCATGACCACGCTTTCGCCATGCATGGTAGGTACCGTGGAGACACGCAGATCGACCTTGCGGCCCATGATCCGCAACCGTATCCTGCCATCCTGCGGCAGCCGGCGCTCGGCGATATTCAATCCGGCCATGATTTTGACGCGCGAAATGATAGCAGGCTGCAAGCGCCGCGGCGGCGCCTCCATGTCAATGAGCACACCGTCGACCCGGTACCGCAGCCGCAATTCACCCTCGAAGGGCTCGATGTGTACATCACTGGCCCGATTTTCCAACGCCTGCGAGATGAACAGGTTGACCAGCCTGATTACCGGCGCCTCGGACGCCATGTCGCGCAACTGATCGACATCCTGATCGTCCTCGGCGTTGAGGATCTCGAGTTCCTCCTCGCTCATGTCGCCGATGATCATTCTCATGGTGGAAGCGCCACTTCCGAAATGCGTCTCCACCGCGGTCAGCACGCTGGCCGTGTCGGCCAGATAAGGCTCTATCTCGTAACCGAGCGTCAAGCGCAGACTGTCCAGAGTGTAGATATCAGTAGGATCGGCCATGGCCAGACGAAGCGTGTCGTCCACCAGCGCCAGGGGGAAAATTTTGTACTGCCGCATGAACTTCAAGCTCAGGTCGAGGTTTTCCACCGGCTTTAGTTCGTCGTCGTTCAGGTTGACGTAAGGAACGCCGAGATATTCACTCAATTCCTTCCGCATCTGCTGAGCGGACAGGTAGCCCGCTTCAACCAGGATCTCCCCTATTTTCTTGCCGATCCTGGTCTGTTCATCCAGGCAGCGGGTCAGGTCCTCCGGTGACACCAGATCACGCGCCACCAGGTATTCCCCGAAGCGCTGTTGAATCACTGTGTTGCTCATCCTGTCATGCAACCTCTCGATTGAGGATTAACGATTCATCACAAGGTCTTAAACTGGAGCAGGATACCAAAGTTCCCTTTGAATAGAAACCGCAGGCCTTTCCCCCAAATCCACCGCTCGTGAATGGGAAAAGCGTCCTGCAGGTCTGGTGGACGCAGTTCAGGGGTGGTAACCCCGCCCTCTGAACAATGTGCCTGATACAATCTGCGATTGCCTTGATTGAAGAGAGAATTAAGCGTCGTAACAACCTGATTACCAATGCTTCGCGGCGAAACGCATGAAATTCGAGGTACGACTTCGATGCTATAAAAGTATAAGATTCGAGGTACGGCTCCGATGATACAATGAGAAGAAACACACCAGTGCGGCGATCTCGCGATACCTGAGAACTACATCTTGTATTTACCGAAATCCTCGGGCTTCAACGACTCCAGCCACTCATCCACCTCACCGGCTTCCCCCTCCGGATCTTCCGACTCTTCAGGGGTGATGAGATCGAGCTGGGATTGTTCGATGACGGTATTGTCGACGAAGATAGGTGCGTTGCAACGCAAGGCCAGAGCGATGGCGTCACTCGGCCGCGAGTCCACCTGCTGGGTGACGCCTTCCCTTTCAAGTTCGATGACGGCAAAGTAGGTGTTATCCCGCAAATCGTTGATGATCACGCGCACCAACTCGGCTCCCAATTTCACCGTCACGTTCTTCAGCAGGTCATGAGTCATCGGTCGCGGCGTCGCCACCTGGTCGATTTCCAGCATGATGGCATTGGCTTCGGGTACACCCACCCAGATGGGGAGAGTCACCTTGTTATCGCTGTCCTTGAGGATCACGATTGGCATATTCGTCAATGGATCCATGGTCAGGCCTTTGACTTTCATCTGAATCAACATGGAGATTCCTCCGCACCGCGTGACGCCGTCCTCGGTCTCTCACCGAAACTATAGAAGTTCACTCGATGAGATGCAACCAGCCGTTTCCACCCCTTCCAATGGCATACTTTCACCGGCACCCGCTGGCTGTTCCCCCGTCCCGCGGACCCCGCGGACGCAGATGCATCACCGATGGCCTGCCAATCAGCGCAGCTCTCCGTACAGACAATTAGTGGTGGCATCATCGATGCGCACTTGGACCAATTTCCCCACCAATGCATCTGAACCGGAGAAATGAACCAGTTTGTGGCTGCGCGTGCGGCCCACCAGCGGGCCGTTGCAGCGCTTGGCGAAGCCCGCGGCAAGCACCTCCACGGTGGTCCCTATGAGCGCTCGGTTACGTTCCAGTGAGATCGCATCCCGCACGGCGTTGAGACGCAGCAGCCGGTCGCGCTTGACTTTCAGCGGAACGGTGTCGCGTTCGCCGGCGGCGGTGGTACCGGGCCTTGTTGAGAAATGAAATGAAAAGAACGTATCGAACCGCACTTTCCTGACCAGGTCCAGCGTCGCCTCGAAATCCTCGTCCCGTTCCCCGGGATACCCGACGATCACGTCCGTACTGAAGGCAATCCCGGGGCGCACGCGCCGCAGCGCTTCGACTAGCCCGAGATAGTGCGCCCTGGTATAGCCCCTGTTCATCCGCCGCAGAACGGCATCGGAACCGGATTGTACCGGCAGGTGCAGAAACTCACATAACTGGGGTAACTCACCGAAACAGGCGATGAGTTCCGGACTCATGTCACGGGGATGGGAGGTTACAAACCGCAGGCGATCGATTCCGGCAACTCCAGCCACCGCGCGGAGGAGCTCTGGGAAGGACAGATCATCGGGATTGCCGCGATTGTATGAATTGACATTCTGTCCCAACAGCAGCACTTCCTTGAATCCCCGTCGCGCCACCTCTTCCACCTCCGCGATGATCCCGGCGGAGGGTCTCGAATGCTCGCGCCCGCGCACATGCGGCACGATGCAATAGGAACAGAAATTATCACAGCCTTCCATGATGGTGATGGAGGCGCTGACGCCGGGCCGGCGCAAGACGGTGCCATAGATCGGGGTATCCCCGAGGTCCACCAGGCAGGCCCGACCAGTGCGCCGGACCTCCGACAGCACCTCGTGGATTCGGTGCACCGAGCGGGGACCTACCACGAAGTCGAGATACGGGAACCGCCGGAACAGGGTCCGCCCGTGATGCTGCGCCATGCAGCCGGCTATTCCCAACCGACGACCGGGGCAGCGGCTCTTCCATCCGGACAACCGACCTAACAGGCTGGCTGCCTTGTCCTCGGCCTTGGGTCGCACGCTGCATGTATTCAAGATGATCACGTCGGCGCTCTCCATCTCCACAACCAGGCGACAACCGGCATCCCGGAGGACACCAGCCAGCCGCTCGGAATCGTGTTCGTTCATCTGGCATCCGAACGTCTTTATGCAGACTCGCTCCATCATGGCATTCCACCTTGACACGGCGCTGGTCCTGCCGCGTCCGGCCCACTCTATGAGCCGCCGGTGACGACGTCAAGCTCGGGAGATCGTCCCAAATCCACCGCCCAGTCGCCGCAGGGTCATCAATCCTGCGGTTGGGGACCTACTTTGAGGGTGCGGCATGCTTCATCAGGTCGTTCGCTGATCAAAAATGCTGAAAGTGGGGGACCGACACTGGTCTTGTCGGCGTGAAGGCACACCACTCCTGTATGTACGGTCATTATCCATGGTTTGTTACGCCCAGACTGGCGGGGATGCACAGGCAGGAGCGAGGATTGTCTCTCGTGCCCGTAGGAACAGGTGAAACACCGGCAGAGGTGCCGCGCATCGGATACACATCTGCCGGGCTCGCCTGATAACCCGTCCGGCAATGGTGATCATCCCGAACCGCACCGCCTTGACCCGGCGTGACCGCCATGTCCCG
>JAFGDC010000150.1 GCA_016932295.1 candidate division CSSED10-310 bacterium | reverse complement strand
ATTTTCACCTGTGGTTGTCCAGTTTTCGCAACAAAAACTTTTATTGACTGTCGGTTCGATCTGACTTTTGCGGAGCCCTGGGGAATGGTTGGTGTTATCTGGCATGGGGAACCAACCAGGCGTTGCGGCGGAGAACCGGCCCTCTCGGACCGTCCCTTGGAGCGCGTGGTGCCAGCCACGCCTTGGTTTGGCGAGTCGCCAGACTCGCATGCTGGAATCTTGGACCGCCGACTTCAGTCGGCATCTTCAAGCGATTGCTGCACCAGAGTGATATAAACAGCCCGTAGCGGCCCGTCGAAACTCTGCTGTATGGAATCGTAATCCGGTGCCGGTGCGGGCCGCCGATTCAGGGATGTATCATGTTGGCGGTGACCGTATAGAGAGCCTCTATCGTGGATCGGCAAATGACAAGCACTCGTGGGCAGCAAGCGTAAAACAACAGATTTCCGGCAGATGTCAACCAAGTGGGTGCGAAAGTTACACTAGCGATGATTCGCGGCGGTTCCCGCGATTCGCAACAACAGCACTGTCAAGCCAAGAATCACCAGAAGAACGCCGCCGCCGCCGGTGGCTGGTATCGGCATGAAGGTCGGGGTCAAGGTAATCGTTGGGGTAACTGTCATCGTCGCTGTTTTGGTGATCGTCGGGGTTGTGGTAATTGTCGGAGTCGGACTGATTGTCGGGGTCATGGTTGGCGTACAGGTGAATGAAACGATCTCCACGTCGTCTATGAACCAGCCTGTAAAATCGTTCCGCCACTCATCCAGCGTATCGAAGACAAAGCGCAGACGAACCAGCCGGTTGGACCAGAACGTCAGATCCACCGTACGCTGCTCCCAGCCGGTCGTGCTGTCCTCATGGAACTGCACCGATCCCAGAGACGCCAGCACAGTCCGTGCATGTAAGAATGAACGATGGTATTGCCGCGGATGACGGTGCCTTTGCTTGTTTTCAGGATGATATTGTCCTGTTCATTGTCGTATATGCAATTGTTTTCGATGACCACCTCGCCGTCACAGAGAGAGCATGATGACACACTGATGCCGAATCCGAAGTTGTCGAACACATGGCAATTTCTGAGCACGGCATGGCCTGCATTATGAAAGATGACACCGGCGCCCACGCAATGTGCCTGAGGATCATCGTAAGTACTTGTCGAACCGCCGTGGACAATGGAAAAACCCTCGATGAGTCCTGATGGGCAGTGATCGGTGGCATCGGCATGAAAGCCCACCACCCAATGATCGGGTAAGCCGTCGCCGATGATGACGGTGGTTTCGGGATTCATACCGATAAGCTGTTTGTTGTGATTGACCTCCAGGCTGTTTTCGACGTAGGTACCGGGTGCCACGAGAATCGTGATGCCATCGTAGGAAATATCCAAGGCTTGCTTGATGGTCCTAAACGGATGGGCGGCGGTGCCGGTATCTTCCGTATAAATGCGGGTGCAATCCACGTAATAGTCGGCGTGCCTGACTTCCACTTCAATTTCAGATTCTGCTTGATTGGCAATTCCATCCGCGTCGGGATAATCCCAGGCGGTCACCTTTATCGTATAGATTCCTTCAGAAAATTCACTGGTATCCCAACATCCATCCGCACTCAGCTCCCAATGATCACCCATATCTGTGGAATTGGTGACGACGTAGTGGTTGTAGTTTTGTGCAAATGTATCAAATCCCGGGTATTGCAGTTTAATGCCTCCGCCAGGCCTAGTTCCCATCCTGAACGGATACAGATTCTCACTGGTTCTCAGTCGGTTTGAGCCCCATTCTCCACCCGGAGGGATGCCTGCAAAGGACGTATCAAATCTATCGGCCTTCAGAGTATAGGCCTCGTTTATGATTTGTTCATCGTGAGATACCTCCCACTTCAATTCGAATATACCAGGAACAACAACTGTGTTATGTTCTTCATAATATCCTGTTGCACCGCAGTAGTCATCGACATGAACCAAAATGTCAACTTGTCCCCATACCTGCCAAGGAGAGCAATTTCTACCAATATACCCACTAAAATATTCAATATTATTTTGTGCGCAAATGTTCGGTAACATCTCGATTGCGTGAGATGATAAATCTGAAACGACGCTCCTGAAATCAGGTGCATCAGCGTCTTCTTTTATGGGCAAAATGTTGTAAGGATGCAGAAGTGGATATGCCCTACTCGCATCCCACTGGTTTGTGCCACTGCATTTATATATTCCGTAATGCAAATGGGCTGATGATTCACCATATTCATCTTGTCCTGTTTCAGCAACATACCCTAATTGGGTACTTCCCTCACAAACATCCCGTGCAACTTTAAGGTCAGGATTTACTACAATATGCTCATATACGTCGAAATGATTCTCAAATAAACCCATACGCACTCGCACCACGACAAGCACTGCGTCAGGTGGATCAGCAGGTAAGAACCCAACAATTTCCCCACTTCTGGCGGGGTACACGGCAGTGCGCAAGTCGTCTTCGGAACAATTCGGATGACATTGGGTGATATCGATGCCATCATGGTATCCAAACCCCCATGTCCCAGTCCGAAAGTCACCATAGGTAGACATTATCCCCGCCACGTTTTCCGATGAAACCGGCCATGAGGCAGCATTGATTATACAATCAACAAAAAGCATTAACACTGTTGAAGTAAACATCTTATTCATGTTAAATGCCTCATTGTAACCGAAAATCACATACTTCAACTATCCCCGACTCATATTTAGAGAAAATTAATATCAGCATTGTAGTAGCCGTGAACACACTTTTAGTTCCATGGTGTTTTATCTTAGAGATATCACAAGTTTTAATAGGCGTTTTTTTGCCTTTATTTGCTACAACACTTAGTGAGATATATTTGTTATTTTCATAGCTTACAACTCCTATCAAATGGCTTTTTTCATCTATAAGTTGAATATCATAGTTGCCGGATTCTCCATAATTGACCCAGAAGCGTTCCTTTCTTTCAGCATCGTACAAGAAAGAACTCCGTGGATTGGGTGACGAATTAAACCACTGATCGACACGTTGTTGTCCTGCTTCCAGGAGCTTCGCATCGCTCTTCATCGCCGCCACTTCCGAAGGCGATAATACAGGAAGCTGAGGATATCGTGTCGTTTCCATGAAATAATATCGCTTGGACAGTAATTGAATCCGTTCGGGAAGTTCATTCTCCTCAAAAGAAAAAGGAAACGTCACGGAACCTTCGATGTCAATTGTGCATGCAACATTGGATTGGTTGATTTTCGTCGTAATAGGATTCGTTTCGTCGCAGATCGATTGAAAATACACCGTCAGGACAGGTGAACTCGGCCAGATACTATGTGGAAGAAAATCAGTCGGGAGTTGAGTGTACGACACTTCCCATTGTATGGCACCGTCGAATCCCACCCCGACCACGATGCCATGCGGCTCGACGACACCATTCCTCTTCACGCCGTTGAAGACCATCACTCGGCGGGAGCCATCCGCAAGCAAACCCAGGCAGCCACCTGCGGCGCTTGGATAGGGTGTTTCTCCATATTTTTCTTGTACATCGAACCGCCATTGTTCAGCACCATCCGCGTAGAAAACCGCCACATTAGGCATCTCAGGACACAACGCAAATGGACCGCCGATGGTATAAAAAAGTACTTGCCCTTCCGGCAATACTGAAAAAGTGGCAGGTCCCGCCTGAGAACCATCGACCTCTTTGACCAGTGACCACATTGTATGACTCCAGGAAGGATTCCAATCGCATTCATAACGCCAGAAGGGATGTGTGGCGCATTCCCACGCTTTTTCGTACCCGTCTTCGCGCAACTCGAACAATTGCAGAAACGATTCATAACCCGATCCATCCCTATTCCACCTCCACCGCAGCTTGGCCATATACCTCCCGTCCTGCGAGAAGCGAACCATGCCGTCAAAGCCATCTGCTGCGCTGTCACTCGCCTTGCCAGAGTCTTCAACATCGAGAGCATCTTTGTCCGCGCCCGTTCGTTGCCGCTTTATCCAATCAGCAGAATCCTTGGGATTCGGCAGCAGTTTGATATTTTGAATGGTTCCCCCATCCGCCCGGCGCACCACCCGTACTGATCTGACGGCGGGATTTTCACGCTCATACAATACCACATTTCCGGTTACGGGTTCCAGATAGGCATCCTCGAACGCGCCCTCCATCTCCCATAATTTTTCTACCGTGAACTGAACGTCCGCCGCAGACTCAGCCGCGACCCCGCCACACAGAATGAACCAGAGAATGAAAACATAGACAATTGACCATTTCATGCCAAATTCTCCTTTCTTGAACCTTCAATATAACGACTACTATGAAGTGGGCCGGGTCGACAAGATGAAAATCCTTGTTGCCTGATCTCGATTTGCCATGTCATCTGTGATTCCAAAATCTGTTTGATCAGCCCAAGACACTTGTACACCAACTATCTTTGCTCAGGCATTCCCCGGCGAATCATCCAAAAGGATGTACGCTGAGTATGGCCCCACTGACATGGTCCGAACCGCCGGAACCCGGCATCCCCGCAGGGCCTCACCACGAGGCTGGTAATTTTCAATCACTCCGGGATTGGAGATGGGACTGTTCATAATCATTGGAACTGATTCACACCTTTTGCCCGCCAATGGACCGCTGGTTTGCCAGGCCCGTTTCTGCGCATGGTTGCCCCGCCGAACCGCCACCGCGCTTGTGACCTGTCAACAGCCACACTATACTTGATTCCAGTAACGATGAAGGCGGTCGTCATGCGTGTCGGAACAGGACTGATACTAATCATGGCACTGGTAGCCGGCGCTCCGGTTCACGCCTATGACTATGACATGGAGTACTGGGAGTTCTCTCCCTTTATCGGGGCACTCTTTGCCGGCGGCTTCGAGGACACCATCAACGATTACGACTGGGCCTACGTCGAGCAGGACAACTCGTTCATGACCGGTGTGCGGGCCGCCTATTTCATCCATTCCCACATTGGATTCGAAGCCACCTGGGCATACTCGCGCACCAGTTTCTACGTGGACGAGGACGGCGGCTTCTTCGAGGACAAGGAAACCAAGTTGACGGATGTCGACCTGTATACCGTGTCGGGTGCCTTCGTGATCGGATTTCTGCACGGTGATTTCGTGCCGTTCATGGATTTCGGTGCCGGCGTGAACCTGTACGACATGGACAACGATAACCTGGACTCGAGGGCCAGATGGTTCTTCGATGTGGGCGGCGGACTGAGGGCGTATCTGAGTGAAACGGTCGGCGTCCGGTTCGATTTGAGAAGCTATTACACCTATATGTACTGGTACGACGAAGGCACCTACCGGTACAACGACTACGAGATCCTGCCCAGCCTTGAGATGAGCGCCGGCCTGATGCTGCGGTTCAGGTAGGGTCGGCTGTACCGCCTGTCGGAACGTTATGGGAAACAACGACCGGAAGACGGCGCTCAGCGAATCTCACGCCGCCCCGCCACGGTCGTGGTGGACCTCATCACCGGTTATGCGGATCAGTCCCAGGCGGTCCAGTGACGCGCCGTCGTTCAGGAACTGGCCTGGGGAGCCAATCTCGTGACATGGATGCACCAAGCCGGGCAGCAGGGAACGGCAACGTGGGGAAGAGGTGGGTGATCAGTCACCAGCCCTGCTGAACTCCCACCAGACAAGTGAGCGGGTGATGCGACCTCTGCGCAGGGACCATTGGGATTCCGGCAGCAGCAGGCGCAGCTGGCAGCCCCACCAACCGACGGCGTCAGGTTCGAAATTGTTCATCCATACCCTGAGCCACCCGTTCAACTCCGGATCGTAGTCACAGACAATGATCCGCCGGACACCAGCGCCGCCTGCCAGGTCCAGCGCGCCGCGGTAGTCCGGTAGCTCATGCAGCACCGCGCAGAACAGCATCGTTTCATAACCGGTGTGGATCACTACAGAACCAGCACCCTCGCCATCTCCCGCCGTGGATTGTCCGAACTCAGTTCACTGAACCAGGCGACCGCTTCATACACCATATCGAATCCCAGCCGGTACAGACCCGGCCGGTCCGGCGCCGGCACCGCTCCCTGAATCACTATCTCACCGCCGGGTTCCACATCCGCCACTAACGGCACATGCGCGTGATCGAGACTGATCAACCCGCCATGCCTGTCATACAGACTCACTCCAAGCGCCACATGCCTGATTCCATAAGGCGTCGTGTGCTCCCAGCGCAGCCTCCCCGTGTTCCGCGCCCGGATCCGGAAACCGATGGTTCCGCTACGCCTCGTCACCCGCTTCATCCTGAGCAGCTCCAGCCGGCGGTTCATGGTGAACCGCGCCTGCCCCCAGATCAGGTGTCGGTACTGCTCATAGGCCACGCTGCCCGGTACCACCCGCCTGGACACAGCATCCTCCGGGTAATCACTGATCTCGAAACAGAATCGGTCCACGCCGATCTCCGCGGCCATCCGCTGCGCCGTCGCCATTTCCTCCTCGCGGTCGTTCCAGCGGAAGAGGATGTAGCGCCAGATGATGTACGGTCTTCCCAGGCCGGCTTTTTTTCGTTCCGCCGCCAGCTCCCGCATGTTGCCGAAGGCGAGGTCGAAATCGCCACCGCGCCGGTACCGTTCATAACCCGCCTGATCCACGCCGTCGATGGAGAAGATGATCTCGTCCAGCCCCGCCTTCAGCAGCTCCTCCCGTGCTTTCCCGTGCAACAACAGCCCGTTGGTGCTGGTGGCGAGCCATGCGCCTGGTTGGTGCCGGCGGACAATGCGGATGATTTCCATGATCCTCGGGTGCAGGAAGGGTTCCCCGTAATTGTAGATCAGCACACGCTGCAGAGGCTGCCGGAGCCCGGCCAGCGCCCTGTCCAAATCAGCCGGTTCCAGGAACGGCCGCGATCTGGTCTCATATATGCCGCTTTCGCGGCTGCACGTGGTGTTGGCGCAGGAAATATTGCAGCGCACGGTGGGCTCGACGTACAGCTCGAAGGGACCGGGAGTCGTGGACGGATCCGTGGCGGCCGGCAGCCGCTGAACTATTTCGCACAATTCGCAATCCAGGCAGTAGCGCGGCGGCGCACCCTTCAGGAATGCACGCCGCAGGGCGGTGGCCGCGGCACCGTGCCAGATTTCGGGCAGAGATGCTTCAGCGATATCGCCCAGCACATGGGATGCCCTGGGATCGGCGCACCCGCAGACGACCTTGCCGTCACAACAGATCACCAGTTTCCGCCATGGCCAGGCGCACCATCGGAAGGGAGTCGCCGCAGACTCCCCCGGTGTGCTAACCAAGAGCCCGCCGGCAGGCCATCAGCAACGGATGCCAGACCGGTCCCAGCTCCGGCGTATAGCCCGGATCATAGGAGAGGACATCTTCCAGGGTAGCGCCATGGTACAGCGCGGGAGCGGCCAGGCGGACCGTATCGGCGGCTCCCTCGCCCGCCGCCTGAACACCAAGCAGCCGGCCGCCGGCCGGATCGAACAGGAGCGAGATTCCGAGTTTCGGGAGCGTTGGCGGGGTGTATTTCATGGCAGGCGGCGGAGATGGAAACAGTGTGGTGGCGCGCAGGTACCGCTGGTTCGAAGTATCCTGATCCAGTGGGTTGAGTCCGGTGGTCGCGGCCTGCAACATACCGTCGCCGGTAATGATGGTGTTGAACATGAGTGGCGCAGTGGCGCGTTTTCCCGCCAACTTTAAGCCCAGTGTGCGGCCCTGCCGGACAGCATTGACGGCTCCCCAACCACGACACGGCCGCCTGGTGATTCCATGCCTTGTTTCCGCGCAATCACCGGCGGCGAAAATCCGGTCATCGCTGGTGACCAGTGACGCATCCACGGCGATTCCCCCCAGCCGGCCCAGGCGGATGCCAGACGCCACGGCGAGGGTTGTGTCCGGGCGCCAACCCATGACGCAGATAGCGCCGGCGGCGTTCGCCGCCTGCCCTCCCGAGCCGCTCACGCCGACCGATGAAC
The DNA here is from genome assembly GCA_016932295.1 of candidate division CSSED10-310 bacterium. The sequence goes on along the minus strand of JAFGDC010000150.1, from coordinate 1,687 downwards.
GGCTGTCGTCGATCCCGGTGGTATGGAATCCGCCGAGGAACTGGATACCTGAGGCAATCAGCCGATCACGGATCATGACGCCAAGCTCGGGAGGCAACCAGGCCAGTGGATGGTCATGTTCGTCAATCAGGCGGCATCGCACTCCGCGCCGTTGTAGCGCGAGAGCAATCCCCACACCTGCCGGACCGCCGCCCACCACCACCATGTCAGCGGGACGATGCTCCTCGATGAAGCGGTTGAGTGCCACGGCATTCTCAAGGCTTTTGAAGAAGAAGGTCCGGGATGAAATCGCGGCGCCGGGAATCTGTTCGGGAGCAGCGCCGGAGGCCAGGATAAGACGATCATAGGGAAGACTTCGGGTGCCTTCATTGCCGGCGATCAGAACTTCGCGTTCGGCTCGTTTGATTTCCATCGCCTCCCAGCCGCCAAGCCGGTTCAACCCATGTTCCGGTTCGTTACGGCCCACTAACAACAGCCGCCAATCGATGATGTCGCCAGCGATCAGGCGTTTCATGGAGCAGCCCGCGTAGGGCGTTTTCGAGTTGCGGTCGACAACATGGATGTCAGCGCCGGGATCATGGCGCAGCAGCGTTCGGGCTGCTGTGTTGCCGGCCGAGTTGCCTCCGATGATCACCACCCGCATGGCGTGCACCTCATGTCGCGCTCCATTTCACGTGAGACTCACGATTCGTTCCGCCGGTTGAGCAGCACCTGGATTTCCCTGGCCAGTTCGATGCATAACCCTGGTTCCGGCGGCAGATCCTTCGGATCACGATCCTCGAGCGTTGACATGAAAAACGCACGGCAGCTTATGCAGTAGCGCAGGTGTTTATCCAGGGCGGCCAGCGTTTCAATTGACATCTCATCGTAATCGTAACCGGTCAGCAGGATAAAAACTTCGCTGCATCGCATCATGATACGCCTCGCGTCAACTCCAGCTCGATTTTTACGCGCAACTCACGCCGAGCCCTGTGCAATCGAGATTTGACGGCTGCTTCGGTGATCCCCAGCGCCACCGCGGCATCCTTCGTGTTCATCTCCTCGAGATCGCGCAGCATCAGAACCATCCGTTTTTCTTTGTCCAGCCCTTCGATTGCGCGACCGAGCGCGGCACTGAGTTCATCCCGCGCATATTCGGTCTCGGGATCGGTGAATGCCGTTGGCATGTGCGTCTGTTCCTCGTTGCTTGCACTGGTGATCTCAAGCGGTTCCAGCCGTTCGGGTGCGAACTTGCTGCGCCGCCGGCTCATCAGGCATGCATTGGAGGCGATCCTGTACAACCAGGTAAGCAGGCGCGCGTCCCCGCGGAATTTGTCCAGGTTCTGAAAGGCTTTGAGAAATGTCTCCTGCATAGTATCGAGTGCATCCTCGCGGTTCCGGCACCTGCTCATGGCAAATTTGAAAAGAGTACCCCGATATCTTTTGACCAACGTGGCAAATGCTTCCTTGTCCCCGTCCTGTGCCAAGTGTAATAATCGCAACTCTGAACTCATCCCCATACCTCATTCGTCGGATTACCATTACCCGTCACGTTGACCGTTCCTCCCGCCGTCGATGCGCATCACTCTAGGTTCGGTTATGTTCAAAGTCAAGGCCGGCACCAGATTTCGCTTTGGTTTCGATATAAGCCTGCGGTGGTCAAGTGGTGAGGAGCGGATGCCTGACGAAAAGCGCCTTCGTGTGCCTT
>JAFGDC010000149.1 GCA_016932295.1 candidate division CSSED10-310 bacterium | reverse complement strand
TCATGGCCTTGGTGGATTCCGGGTCGAGGAGGAGAGCCCGGCCGGCGGCTTCCAGTGCTTCCTGGAAGCGCCCGGCGCGATGGCAGGCATTGGCGAGATTGACATAACCGCCCGCGGCGTCGGGCGCTGCCTGGACGGCTTTCTTGAACTCCTCGATGGCGCGAAGGAACTCGCCTCGCTCCATGAAGGCGCTGCCCAGGTTGGTCCTCGCCCCGAATCCGCCGCTTTCCCCGCCCAGGTAGCCGAGTCCACGCAGCCGCTCGACGATTTCACTATCCAGCGCGGAAGCCATTGGCTCGACCGCCTCCTCCCGCGTTTCCAGGTCAGGGTATGCATCCACATAGGTGATTCCGTGGTGGATCAAATACGCATCCGTGAAGGCTTCCACCAGGACCCGTCCGCTCATGTCCCGCTCGAGCGGCTGGCCGAACAGCATCAAGAGGGTCGGCGTCAGGTCCAGCACCGAGGCTGAAACCAATTCGGCTCCATGGGTGAAGGGAGATCCATGCAACAGGATGATCCCAAATTTCCTGTGCCACTCCGCCGCGGCGCCGACGCCTATGCGGGGATCGCTCGGCGGCCGACGCGACCCGCTCAGGAAACCGTGATCGGAGCAAACGATCACCACGGTATCCTCGCTCAAGCCCTGGGTGAACTCCCCGATCAATCGATCGTGGTATTCATAGAATCGATCAATCGTATCCTTGAACATGGCGGTTTCTCTCTCCGGCGCCTGAACGCGCATCGGTGCGCGGAAGCGAACGAACTGATGGCATATGGTGTCGGTACCCTCGAAATAGGTCGCCGCCAGGCGGGGATTGTATTTCTTCTGCAGATACAGCCCTGCGTTGCGATAGCTGAGGTCCGATGCCAGAATCCGGCGGAACCAGCGCAGGGATTCGCGCAGGTCTTCCCCATCGGCATCGGCGTAAATCCTTGGTTCGATATCCATGAACGGCGCGGCCTGTCTGAAGGTGATTTCTTCATCGCCGATGTGGTGAGCCGCCATCCGGAAGATAGCTGTTTCAGGATACATCTTGGCACGGGCGGCATCGCCGTCCGTATCGTCACGGAACAATCCGTACGAGTAGCGGTCCGACAACATGTAGCCCTTCACCGCTTCAGCGGGCCATGTGGCCCACCAGCCCGCAACGCCGACACTGGCGCCGGCGGCGGTGAGAATGTTCCAGAACCCCGGGACACGACGCAGATTGCTCGTCACCGGCACGGTGCGGCCATCCGATGTATGGCTGATGAAATCGACAATGCCATGCTCCTCCGGAGACCGCGCCGTCGCCATGCTGGTCCACACCACCGGAGAGAGTGCCGGAGCAATGGTACGGAGAGAACCGCGCACGCCGCCGTCACACAAACGGCGCAAATTCGGCATACGCCCGTCCGCCATGAGCGGTTCCAGCAAATCCCAGTCAGCGGCATCCAGGCCGAGCAGCACGACCCGCGGATCGGAATCATCCGGACCGGGACCTGGCTGGGATTCATTCTCCCCGCTCAACAGGATTGCTTTCCCGCACTTCACCGCACCAGCATGGAAGCCGGCGAGACGAAGCGCTTCCCACGATCCGTCCCGCAGATCCTGTTCCACGAGGATGATGCCCTCACCAAAGAAATCCCTGAACTCATGCCGCGATGCGACGCCGGTCACAACCGGAGTGATCGCGGCGGCAACCGCCAGCGCCAGGTCACCGGTTGGGAACCTGGCATCGACCTCAGAAACACGGTCTCGATCAAGGGTGGCATGTACCTCCAGTTCGAGGCGCAGCGGACGATCATCCAGGGTTGCCAGGGTGCTGCCAAGAGTCTGCGAATCAAGGATGTATTCCTGTTCGGTCAAAGGATACAGGACGTGGCTGGAGAGGCAGGGTGGCCGCCAGTGGCGGCCTGGATCGATGCGTTTGGAGTCCGTCCACGGACTTCGCACCATCGCTGTCATGCCTTCCGGCACGGTGTACAGCCCCGTCCAAATCACCGCGACCAGCAGCAATGCCGCAACGGCTGACACAACGCTACAGATCTTCACACACTGCTTCTTCCGGCACCGGCCGGTTTGTATCCGCAACCGCCTGAATCCATCTTCATGGCAGCATCCATTGATGACGATGCCGGCACCGGAGCACGCAATCACGGTGCCGGTCACTGTCCGGAAACACACGAAAGGGGCGCCTATCCGGTTCGCCCGGCATCCGCGCCCCTGTATGATTCCTACTCGGTGGTCTTGACCGGCGCTTCCGGTACGGTGGTGAGCACTTCCACCTTGGTCATGCTGTAAATCCGGCGAGAGCGCATCATGTCAGGTCTGCCGCGCTTGCCCTTCTCCATCGGCGGCTTCGACGGGCGTTCTTCCATAAGACTCAGGTTCATCACCGAAAGCAGCCGGTGCTTGTCGTTGATTCGCACCATGATCTTGTTGTCCGGATTCATCACATCATCCCAGGTGAGTTCCATGTCCCGGTCACGCTGTCCCGAAACCCTGACCATCTTGCCGCTGGTTATACCCGCCGCTTTCAGGACATCCTTGAGATAAGGACCGATCTGGCGCTTGGTGCCGCGGATGTCCACCTCGGGTTTCTCCAACGCGACGATCTCCTCGTATTTCAAGGTCTTCACTTCTTTCCCATCCACCAGGAAAACCACCTTTTCAGTCGGTTCGAGGCGGCTCGCCTGCTGGCGTTCGGGATCGGGTTTCATGGGCGGCTGGGGTTTTGCGGCTTCATCTGCCGCCATGGCAAAACCCGACAGGAGCGCCATTACCACCAGGGTAACAACGATGAATGCACTTCTTCTCATTTCGATTCTCCATGCTGTTGAGGTTGATGCTTCGTCGATTCCATACGTTTCTTTAACAGTTTACCTTGACTATAGTTTCACCGATTTAGCCACGACGCGCAAGCGCGAGCGCCACAGCCATCGCCCCGAGCAGGACGAGCAATCCAAGGTGGTTCAGCGCCGGCACCGTCTGGGGGCCGGGGGTTGTCGTGGGAGTCGGAGTAAGTGGTTCCACCGTCGGTGTCAACGTGGCTGGTTCAACCGTGGCGCTCGGAGGCACCGTTGCGGATGGGGTGAGAGTCGGGCTGTCGGTGGGAGTGATCGTGGGTGTTTCAGTGGGAGTTTCGGTCGGCGGTTCCGGTGAGTTGGTCGGACTGGCGGTGGGCTCAGGCGAGGCGGTCGCCGTCGGCTCAGGTGTCGATGTCGGCGCCATGGTCGGCGAGGGTGAGGGACCAGCGGTGGGAGTCGGATCATCGTAATGATACCCCAGGTCCACCACGCCACTGTCATTGGCACCGTTGCTGCGGGTATTCAATTCGCTCATGGCGCGGCCAGCCACCACTATGCCGGTGGCGGGACCGCTGCCGGCATCGATGGCGGGAGATTTCACCACTTCCGATGGATTCCCGGAAATGGGGTCGGACAAGTACTTAAAACCATCGGGACCAGGCACGAAAAACGGTTCGGCCGAGATGTCGTTGGGTCCCGGGCTGCAGTCGAGGTAATCGCCGGCCGCATTATTGTACACGTCGTTGTAGTCGATCACGGCGGCGCGGGACTGGGGTGACAGGTAGTAATAAAAATTGTTGATGCCGTACCCGCCGTTGTCGCTGATGATGTTATTGGTCACCGAGGCGTTGTTGACGCCGTAGCCGGTGTAATACAGAGTGACTCCGTCGGCAGAGTTGCCGGTAACGGTATTGTTGCTGATCACCGCATCCAGGCTCCCTATAAAATTGAGCGCTGCCAGACCCATTCCGTTGGTGGTCATGACGAGGTTGTTCTTGATTTCCGCGGCGCAACTGCCCATATAGGTGCCGACGCCCAGGCCGATACCGTTGGGTATCTCCTGGCCGGAAATGTTCTCCACCCGGTTGTTGTCGATGGAACCCTCATGAATCCCGTGGTAGACAATGGACAAAATGCCGCCGAAGGATGCGCCATTCACACGGTTGTTGCGGATGATCGGGTTATGGACCGCCATGGGATCTGAGGAGTCGGCCTGGAAACCGATACCGGCCTGGCCGATATCGGAAACCTGGTTGTCGCTGATCTGCGGAGCCAGTTTTCCCATCGGGCCGTAGGAATCCGTCGAACTCTTAATGCCGTAATAGCCGCACTCGCTGACGACATTGTGACTGATGATCGGTTCCTGCGCCAGACTGGGACCGGTGGAATACGTCAGGCAGCGGATGCCGGTCTCCCCCACCTGGCTGACAATGTTGTTGGTAATGATGGGCTGCTGGATTCGTTCCGCCTTCCGCGGTTCATATCCGCCGACATTCATGTAAATACCGTCCTGGGTGCAGCCGGAAATCTCGTTGTACGTGATGGTCGGTTCATCGCGACCCTGGCCGTAGCCGTAGTCATACACATTGTAGTAGATGCCGTATTCCGCCCCCGTCATGGTGTTGTTGCTGATGGTGGGATTGCCGTTCATGCCGAACAGGCAGAAATCGGCCGCGCCGCCGATGATGATGTTGTTGGAAACGGTTGGCGAACTGGTTTCCACCTGGATCCCCACCCAGGAGAAATTGGTGATGGTGAAACCATCCACGGTGCAGCCGTCCACATCATCCAGCAGGAATCCCACGCCGTCCCCGCCGACGTCCAGAATGGTCACGTACAAATCCAGATCGCGGCTCCAGTCGGTGGCAGTGTATCCACCGAGTATGGACATAGCCACCATCGGTTCGAGGTAGCTGCCGGTGTACATTCCTTCCGCCACCTTGATCATGTCCCCTGGTTGCGCCGCCGCCATCGCGGCATCGATGGTCGTGTACGAACCGCCACCCGCCCAGTCGACCAGTAAATCCGCGGCGCTCACCGCACCGGCAGCCAGATTCGTCATTATCGCCAGCATGACTATCAGGAATGGAAATCGACCCACTGTTACCTCCTCATTCTGAGTTGTTCGCTCCTTTATAATAATTTAGACTGGACAGGTCAACAGGAGGGGCATGCAGGTGGAACCGGAGAAAGTGATAATCCGGCAGGCAACGGTTAAAGACGTCGAAGTGATTGCCGGATTCAACCGGGCCATGGCGCTCGAAACCGAAAACAAACGCCTGGAGCCGGCGGTGAGCCGCGCCGGAGTAATAGATCTTATCAAGCACCCGGAAGCGGGATTCTATCTTGTTGCGGAGATATCCGCCGGAACCACCCTTGAAATTGCCGGGGCACTCATGGTGACACCGGAATGGAGCGACTGGCGGGACGGCTACTTCTGGTGGATCCAAAGCGTTTACATCGTGCCGGCGCACCGCCGCGCGGGTCTATACCGACGCATGTATCAGAAAGTGAAAGAACTGGCCGGCGAACGGCCGGACATACGAGGATTCAGGCTGTACGTCGAACGTGGCAACCATGCCGCCCGCAAGGTGTACGAACGCCTGGGCATGACCGTGACTTCGTACCGCATTTACGAAGAAGCGCGCTAGCGGCGGCTGGACAGGCTCACTCGCCGATCTCCTCCAGCAGCAACTCCACGGCCTTCTTCAACTGGCTGTCGCGACCATCTTCGATCTCGGTCGGGGAGCGATCCACCATCACATCCGGTGTGGCGCCGGTATTCTCCATGTTGCGCCCGTCGATAGTATACCAGCCGGTCGTCGGCACCCGAAACCACGAACCGTCCAGCAACCGGCGGCCGCCGGTGCCGATGACCCCTCCAAAGGTAGGCATGCCGACCACGGTACCCAATCCCAGGGTTTGGTACGCATTGGGGAAGACTTCCGCATCGGAGAATGAGCGCTCGTTGATAAGCAGACTGGTTGGTTTCCGCCATTTGAAGATCGGGTGGTACATGGGCTGCCCGTTGCGTGGCACGCTGTAGCCGAACGCTTCTCCATCCAGCAGGTCGATCAATTCATTGTGGATATACCCACCGGGATTGTAACGGACATCGATGACCAGCGCCTGCCTGTCCCAGTTTCTGCCGAACACGTCGCGCTCGAAACGCCGGAGAGACCGCTGGCTCATCGACCGGATGTGAACATACCCCACGGCGCCTTCCGACCACACGTTCACCAGCCGTTCATTCTCCTTGATCCACGCCTCGTAGCCGGCCTCGGTGAACTCGTGCAGCCGGATGGGTTTCAAGGTTACCGTCCGTTTCCTGTCCTTTCCCTCCATCGCGACGATCTCGATATCGGTCAGTTTGCCGACCGTTCCTTCCAGCAAATTCGCCATGGGCTCGACGGGACTCAATTCGGTTCTGTTTATGGCATGAAGAAACTCGCCGGGAAGGATCATGGACTCCACTCTGTCCGCGGGTGTGTTTTCAATCACATCGGTCACCAGGTAGCCCTTGCCCTTCTCATACCCGCCCAGGCGCACGCCAAGGAAACCCGTGTCCTTGCCTGACATGCCGTCCGAATTCCAGATACCGAGATGCGAGGCGTTCAGCTCCCCCAGCATCATGTTGACGGCGTGCTGGAATTCACGACTGGAGCGGCAATGCCTGACCAGGGGCAGATAGTAGGCGTAGACCGCATCCCAATCCACGCCATGCATCGCTCCGTCGTAAAAGTTATATTTCAGGGTCATCCAGGCTTCCCTGTACATTTGCAGATACTCGGCCTGCACATCGATGGTTAGGCTGCCGTTGAAGGAAACCGGTGACGCCTGTCCGGATTTCGGATCGAGCGTTCCGAAACCATCACCCCTGGCGTAAAACACCTTGTCGCCATCCCTGGACCAGGTCAGTTGCGAGGCATCCAGGTCCGCAACCTCCCTGATACTCTTCTTCTTTACGTCATATGCGTACAACTTGCTGGAATCGAGGGCATCGGAAACGAACAACAGGGTCTTGCCGTCAGGAGAGACAGAGGGATGACGATCATCCCCGGACGTATGGATCAACCGCTCAACTCGCTCATGAATCCCCTCGAGATCAATTTTCACCTCCGGAACCTCAGGTTTTTTCTCTTCCGGTTCTTCAACATCCTTCTCTTTGTCCTTGCGTTTCTTCTTGTCCTTGTCTTCGTCGTCCGGCTTGGCCTTTCCCTTGTCCTTATCCTTGTCTTCTTCGTCGTCACGATACTTCTGATGTTCCTCGAGAGTCAGCCAGACCGCGTAGATCTCGGCATCCTCGTCATCATAGGAGGTATAGAACAGCCGCTTGCCATCAGGCGAGAAGCGAGGCTCGAAACAATACGAGGCATTCCTCGAAACATTCCATTCCCGGCCGCCGGCCAAATCGAGAAGGTAGACATCGAAGTTCCATCCGGACGTGTCGCGCGAATACGTCAGCCACTTACTGTCAGGTGAAAAACCCACATCGACGATACGATAGAAGGCGTCGTACTGGATGCATGGCCGGCGGTGCGCGCCATCCGTGTCGCACCTGAACAGGCCGCGGCCGTCGACGAAATAGACGAGGGTCTTCCCATCCGGTGACATGCGTGCGTATAAGATCGGATCTTCTTCCCGCACGATCTCCTCTACTTTGTGGAATCTCGCCTTGTATAAACGCTTTTCATCCGCCTGGTCGGAAACCACCCGATAGATCCCGGTGACGCCGGATGTGTCCGACAGGAAGTAGAGGGACTCTCCATCTGGATGCCAGGCCAAATCCGATTCCCTGGCCGGGGTGACCGTAAGACGCATGGCCTCGCCGCCATCCATGCTCACCGCAAACACTTCGCCATGCTGGATGAAAGCCGCCTGTTTCTCGTCCGGGGACCAGGCCACCTCGTCGGCCTTGCCGGCGAAATCCATGATTCTCGTCAGGTTGGAGCGGTAATCCGAGGCAGTCTGCAAAGGGATGCGGGTGGTCGCACCGGCCATGGTGGTGCGACAGATCTCGAAATCATGGACATAGACGACCGCGGAACCATCGAACGCCACTTCCGGCGAAAAGATGTTGCCGCTGGTGAAGGCGGTGACCGGCTGCAGGGTTCCGGTCGCCAGGTCTTTCTTCCAGATATTGAAGACCGACGAGTCTCGATCGCTCACGAACAGCACGGCGTCGCCCCCGGGAGTCCACAACGGGTCGCGGTCGACACCGTCATAGTCGGTGATCCGCTCGATGGCGTCCTTCTCCAGGTCCCGTATCCAGAGATCACCGTTGGAAGGACCGCGATAGCCCTTGCGATACGGTCCCATGTAATTGTAAATGAACAAGAGGCGGCTTCCATCCGGAGACAAGCGCCCCTCGGCGCCCTCTTCCTTGTTGATACAGACAGGTTCACCGCCCTCCACCGGCACTTTCCACATCCTGAACCGAAGCCAGTCCCGATACGATTCGAACAGTACGCCGCCGCTGTCCGGAGAGAAACACACCACTTCGTCATCAGACGAATTGTAGGTCAACCGGCGCGGTTCGCCGCCATCGGCGGTCATCACAAACACATCCATATTGCCGAACCGATTGGAGCTGAAAGCGATCCACCTGCCGTCGGGACTGAAGGCGGGACTCACTTCTTCAGCCTCGTGCACGGTCAGGCGGCGCGCGGTTCCTCCTTCAGAGGAAGCCGTCCAGATGTCTCCCTGGTATGAAAATACCAGTGTCCGGCCATCCGGTGACAGCATGGGCGACATGGCTCCCAACACCTCTTCCGCGGCCGCGTAGGCGGCGGTGGACAGACTTGCCAGCAACGTGATCAGCACGAACGCCTTTTTCATTTCAACCACCTTTCTCACATTCAGCTCAACTAATACCGATCCGGCTCAAGAGTGTCAAAGCTCTGCCAGACCACGGATGCATCATTGCCATCATTATTGGTGACCTGTACCGGCGATTGGTTGCATCCCGTGGAATCACCCTGCGATGACCGCCGATCCGGCCGAGAGGAAGAGTGTCACCGTCACGGAAACTGATGTTAGTGGAAAGCTGCTGTCGTATGCCATAGTATTGTAATGAAAATGACTGAAGGGAGGTTGTATGCAATTGGAGCATCGAGGCATGAATGTTGAACTGAGGAAAGGCTGGATCATGGCAATCGTCCTGGTCGGCATGTTCCTCATCCTCATCGTGAAGAGTTACTTCATCGTCGATCAGGCCGAAGTGGGCATTGTCCTGCGTTTCGGCAAGTTCAGCCGCAAGGTGGATCCAGGGCTGCATTTCAAGGTGCCGTTAATCGAGAAGAACTACAATGTGAAGGTGCAGGAGAACGTCAAGGTGGAGTTCGGCTACCGCACCTTGAGTTCCACGGGACGCAGCCGGTATGACACGAGCCGGGACTTCAGCAATGAATCGCGCATGCTGACCGGTGATCTGAATATCGTCGATGTCGAGTGGATCATCCAGTATGGGAGGGAGGATCCGAAGGCCTGGCTGTTCAACGTGGATGAACGGGAAAAAACCATCAGGGACATCGCGCAGTCCATCATCAATGAGCTGGTGGGGGATCGAACGGTCTTCGATGTGATGGGATCGGAGCGGGGACCCATGGAAATCGCCGCCGCTGACCTGATGAACGAACTCTTCACGAAGTACAAACTGGGCATCACCGTCTCGACCGTAAAGCTGCAAAACATCGAACCGCCGGAAGGCAAGGTTCAGGATGCCTTCGAAGACGTCAACAAGGCCATTCAGGACAGGAATCGCCTGATAAACGAGGGCAAGGAATTCTACAACAAGGCGGTCTACGAAGCGGAAGGAACGGCGCGGCGCGTGGTGGAGGAGGCCGAAGGATACGCCACCGAGCGGAAAAACATGGCGCGGGGAGACGCCGCCAGGTTCATTTCGGTGCTCAAGGAGTATCGCGCGGCCCCCGAAGTGACCAGGCAGCGCCTGTATTTCGAAATGATGCAGGAGGTGTTCTCCGGCGGCAAGGGAGGCGATCTCATCGACAAGAGCCTGAGCAACTTCATGCCGCTCAAGATGCTCGGTGAACAGACCCTGAAAGGAGGCGGCAAATGACACGGCTGATGCAGATTGGTGTGATCTCGGCGTTGGTCCTGATCATCGTCCTCCTCATGTTCGGTCCGTTCTACGTGGTTGAAGAGGGGCAGCAGGCCCTGGTCCTGCGCTTCGGCGCCATTGTCAGCGTCCAGCGCGACGCCGGCTTGCATTTCAAGTTCCCCCTTGTAGACCAGGTGAAGTATTACTCCAAGCGAATTCTCTCCTGGGACGGCGAGGCCAAGCGGCTGCCCACCAAGGAAAGCCAGTTCATTTTCTTCGACAGCACCGCCCGCTGGCGCATCGTTGATCCTCAGAAGTTCTATGAATCGGTCAGCACAGTGGAAGCGGCCAATTCCAGGCTGGATGATGTCATCGACTCCGAGGTGAAAAAAACCGTGGCACTCTTCCCCCTCATCGAGGTGGTACGCAACAGCAATGTGATAAATGAAATCGAACGGACTGACACCATGCTGATCTCCACCAACCAGGGTGAAGAATCACTCGGAACCTACGAGGAGGTCATCTTCCCGGGAGTGTCCATGGGCCGGCGGCACCTATCGCGAATGATCAAGGACAACGTCGACCAGATCGTCCCCAAGTACGGGATCGAGGTCATCGATGTCATCATCCGGCAGATCAAATACTCGGATGAACTGACCGCATCCGTGTATCAGCGGATGATCAAGGAACGCAACCAGGTGGCACAGAAGTTCCGCTCCGATGGTGAAGGTCAGAAAGCCGAATGGTTCGGCAAGACCGAACGGGAACTGCTGCGGATCAGATCGGAGGCGTACGAGCGGGCCGAGACCATCAAAGGCGAGGCGGATGCGGCGGCGGCCGCCATCTACGCCGATGCCTACAATCAGGATGCGGAATTCTATGCGTTCTGGAAGGCCATGGAATCTTACAAGCTGGTGATGCCGGCTTTGTCCACGACCATCTCCACCGACCTCGATTTCTTCGAATACCTGCATTCTCCCCTGGGGGCTTCCAGCGCCGAATGAAGGTGACTCTCGGACAGACCTTCGCCGCACCGGTACCACTATGTGCATTCCGCCGGCGCCGGACCGGTGCGGCCTTCCCACACCGTGATGCGGAGCAGCTCGCGCCGGCGATCATGCTTGAGCAATGTCACCGGTAATCGCCGGCATCGCCGCGACCCTGCTGGCCGGCACGGTCCAGGGTCTGGCGGGTTTCGGTTTCGCCCTGGTGGGCGTGCCCCTGCTCGTGCTGGTCCTGCCACCCACCACCGTCATGCCGGTACTGCTCATCCATGCCATCTTCATGAACGGCTGCATCGCCTGGGAGGCCAGGATGCACCTGCGCTTCCGGCGCATAGCGCCGCTCCTCGTCGCCGGTGTGATCGGATTACCCTTCGGCGGGCTCACCCTCCATTTCGTCTCGGCAGCCCTCCTCAAAAGCATCATCGGCTGCCTGGTCATTCTCTTCGCCACGGCTCAGCTATCCGGTTTTCGCCGACCCGTCGCCAACGAAAAAGCCGCCCTCTGGCCGGTCGGATTCATCAGTGGATTGCTCAACGGCAGCACCACCATGGGAGGGCCGCCGATCATCCTGTTCCTCTCCAACCAGGGCGTGGAAAAACACGTATTCAGAGCCAACCTCGTTTTTTACTTCATGGTGCTCAACATCGGCACCCTGCCGGTGTTTTACCTGAGCGGCCTTATCTCAACCTCAACCCTCGCGTTGAGTCTGCGGACCGCTCCAGGTACGATCATCGGCGCCCTTCTGGGGATCCTGCTGTCCAAATACGCCCCGGAGCGGCTCTTCCGCACCGCGGTCCTGCTCATCGTGCTGGGCGCCGGCATCCTGGCGCTGCTGGCAGGTGCGGGAGTAATTTAGGAAGGAATCCTCGGGCGGCACCGGAAAAGAAGGGGAACTCAACCCATGACGCCGCCGCCGGCCAGGCCCCGGTCACGCTGCCGCCACACGTCCTCCAGCCAGCCGCAGGTCGCATCGCGGCGGTCATCGATCCTCGGGACATAGGGCTTGATATCAAGGACCGGCGTCCCATCCAGCATGTCCAGATCGGCGATCCGCAGCCGTGTTCCCTGTACTTCGAGCAGGCGAACCACCGAGAGTCCGATGGGGTTGGGGCGACTGGGGGCGCGGATCGCGAACACACCACGTTCGCGTTCCTCCCAGATGGATGCTCTCCGCAGGCGGCACGGACCGGCCCGGTGGAAATGAAAAATCACGATGATGTGGGAAAATCCATCGAGATCAAGGAGTCCTTCCGAATACTCCCCGAACAGCTCAATCGCGCCCTCCACGCCCGTACCGAACGCG
>JAFGDC010000017.1 GCA_016932295.1 candidate division CSSED10-310 bacterium | reverse complement strand
GTTCAGACAACGCTGGATTCACACCTGCAGACAGCCGCTGAACTCGCCGTTTCGACCGGGCTGGCTGAACTCGAGGCCCGAACGTTGTCAGCGGAGCAAAGAACCGCCCCCGGTCAGGATCGACCGCAGGCAGCGCTGTTCGCCATGGATGTCCGCGATGGCTCAGTGAGGGCCATGGTAGGTGGCCGCAGCTTCGAAGACAGCCAGTTCAATCGAGCGACCCAGGCGCACCGGCAGGTGGGTTCAGCCATCAAGCCCATCATCTATCTCACCGCCATGGAAGCAGGATTGTCACCGGCCACCCTGACTACCGATGCACCGGTGAGCTACTGGGATCCCTGGACCAGGCAACGCTGGTCCCCCCGCAACTACACGAGGAAATTCGCGGGCCGCATCACCCTCATGCAGGGTATGGAGGAATCCATCAACATCACCGCGGTGAAGCTGGTGGATCAACTGGGAATAGAAAAGGTCCTGGAAACCGCGCGACGGTTGGGTATCACCAACGACTTACCGCCGTATCTGTCAATCGCGTTGGGCACCGCCGAAGTCTCTCTCCAGGAGATGGTGACCGCTTACGCCACCATAGCCGGCTACGGACTGCGCCCTATCCCGAGACTGATCACCAGCGTGGTGAATCCAACCGGCGACGAACTCTGGAGCAGTCGGAGTGAAACCATTGAAGTGCTCGATCAGGGCGATGCATACCTGGTCATCCAGTTGCTGGAAGGGGTCATCCAACGCGGCACCGGCCAGTCGGCCCGTGCTCTGGGTCGGGACCTGGATCTTGACCTGGCCGGCAAGACCGGCACCACTGATGAGTATACGGATGCCTGGTTCATCGGATTCTCACCCGAACTGGCAGCCGGTGTCTGGGTGGGATATGACGTCACCCATCCACTGGGACCACGGGAGACCGGTGGCCGGGCAGCCCTTCCCCTCTGGAAGATGTTCATGGCAACGGCCCTGCAGCATCGCCTGGTCACACGGTTCCTCGTGCCCCCGTCCTTCCGTCCGGTCGCCATCTGCAGGCAGAGCGGCTCGATCGCCAATGCCCGGTGTCCGGATACTTTCACCGTGAACCTGCCGCCGGATCGATTCCCCGGACAGACCTGCCGCCAACATTGAGGCTACTCCGGAGTCCGCCGCCGGTCAGCGCCTGGTGGACAGCATAAGGTAGGTCCCCGAGAAGAAGAAGAGCGCGTTGGCCACCCAGGCCGCCAGCAAAGGCGGAAGTTTGCCACCGTGACCCAGACCCACTCCCACCTGAAACACGATGAAATACACCACCCCGATGAAGAGGCTTATTCCGATCCCCATCAAACCGCCGGATCGACTGCTCTGATATGCGAACGGCACGGCGATGACCGCCATCACCAGGCTGAGCAACGGCAGGGAGAGCTTGGTATTGAGATCCACGACGTACTCGGTGGTGTCGAATCCCAACTGCCTGAGCTGCTTGATATACTGCCGCAGCTCGGCGCGGTTCATCTCCTCAGACTCCTTATAGTCCCGCGTGAAGGTCTGGGGACTTTCCTGGATATCGCTGCGTTTCCGTTCAAAAGTCCCATCGCCCGCCAGCCGTCCTTCCTCATCGAAGTTCAGAATACGTGCTGAAACGTACCACCAGGAATCCGTATCCCAATCCAGTTGATTCGCTTCCACTCGTTCACGCAGCAACCCGTCGTCATCAAACCTGAAATACGACACGCCATACATGATCTGTTTCTTAGCATCGAAGGAATTGAAGAAGAAGATTGAGTTCTTGTCGCCTCTGAACCAACGCCGATTGTAGATGAATGGGATATTCTCCCGCTGCCTGATGATGTTCCACTGGAGTTCCGCCTGTTTGGTGCAGACGGGGATAACCCGCTCACTCCATACGTAGGAAAAACCACTGATCAGCAGCGCGACGAAAAGGATCGGCGCGGTCAGCCGGGGGTAGCTGATCCCGCTGGCCATCATGGCGGTCAATTCGCTGTTCCTGGACAACTTGCCAATGGCGATGAGAGTTGCCGCCAGCACGGAAAAATGAATGGCGATGGACATGAAGAAGGGGACCCGGTAGAGGATGGCAAGGGCACTGTCCATGACCGTGGCATCAAGCTCCACAAGATCATCGATCTTCTCGAACAAATGCACTATGAAACTCAATGCGATTATTGAAACCATGATCAGAAGGAACGTACGGAGAAACTCACCAACGACGTAACGATCGAGGATCCTGCCCAACCGCCATTGGAACCGCCGGTGGCCGCCCTCGAGATGGCGCAGGCCTTCGTTCCGATGGCGGCGGCCGGCTTTCATATACCCGTGGAGAATCAGCACGCTTTCACTTACAGTGTGTCCGATCGCTCCCCACAGCTTGAAGGGCAGTTCGAAATGGATCTTGAACAACAAATAGCATCCAATCACGCTCAGAATCAGGTTCGGCGCCCACATGGCCAGCCAGGCGGGTACCGTGCCTTCATCACCCAGTCCTTCACCGCCGGCTAAAAAGATGTAATACACGATGAACAAGCCGATGCTGATGGCGAATCCCACCGATTTACCGCTGCGGCGGGAGGTGATGCCGAGCGGCACGCCCAACAACGCGAAAACGAAACAGGCGAAAGGGATGGAGAACTTTTTCTGGATCTCCACCCACTGCGGACCGGCGTTCCTTCCGTCCTGTTCTCGCGCCGCGGCCTTCTCCAGCAGTTCACGGATGGTCAGCTCCCGATCACCCTTGTTGACACTACTCCCTTTCAGCAGCAACATATCCAGCGAGATGTCATAGGTCTTGAAAGGATTGATGGAATACTTACTGGGATTGTTATTGGGAATACTGTGTATGAATCCATCCTCGAGCCGCAGTATCATCCGCTCCTGACCGGGCAGTGGAAGCTTGATGGCGCTCTTGGCGATGATGATCTCCGGCTCTTCCTTGTTGAGCAGGCTCGAGATAAAGACGTTCTTCATGCGTCCGGTGGCGCGCTCCACATCTTCCACGTACAGCACGAGATCATCGAAATCGTCATTGAACACATGGGTTTTGATGGCCAGGTTGCTACGTGTCCTGATGATGTCGAACCGCAACTGCCGTAAGGCTGAATTGGTCTCTGGCAGGATCACGATGAACAGGACGGACGTGAGAATCCAGGCGGCGAATGCAAACAACATGACCGGTTTCATCATCTGCATCACGCTGATGCCGCTCGCCTTCATCGCGGTGATTTCGCTGTCGTGGGACAACCGTCCGAATGCAACAAGGATCGCCAGCAGCACCGACATGGGGATAGTAAGGACGAGGATGTGCGGTATGCTGAGCAAAAACAGCCAGGCTATTCGATCGATACCGACTCCCTTGGTGATGAGGAGGTCCATCAGCCTGATGATGGCATTGGTGAGCATGACGAACGTGAAGGTGAACAACCCCATGGTGAACGGCGCAAGTAATTCCTTGAGGAGATAACGCGAGATGATCTTCATGGCAGGACCGCCGCCTTCAGGAACACGGCCGCAGGTGCCGGCAGACACCGGCAGAGCTGCCCGAAACAGGGTTTTCTCAAGGATGCGCCCCGATAGAAGCCGCCTTGTCCGCCGGTGCCGCATGATCCATCTCAGCACCCTCTTCAGGCGGCACAAGCCCGCGGATACGCTCGATCAATTGACTTGTTTCATCGGCATCGAACACACGGTCGGCGGTCGAATGCATCATCATTTCCATCACGGGAAAAAACTGCTCTCGATCTATCCTGTCTTCGTAGACGGCGTGCAGGAAGCGAACAATGTCATCCTTGACGGCGGCCTTCTGGCTCTGATCATAACCATCCACCTGCAGCGCAATCTCAGTTCCCACCCAATCCGCCACGAAGGACATCATGCTGGATGGAAACAGCAGGAACGCCGCCGAATACAACACCACCATCACCACCGGTGTCAACAACAGTGTGATACCCATCAACACCAAGTATCGCCGTATCAGGAATCTTACGTCTACCTTCATCTCCGGGCGCGACGTCTTACGCTGTCTCCTGTCGTGAATCCTGCCCTCCAGCGCCTTCAACCATACCGCCTCGATCGTCCGGATGTTCCTCCGCCGGTTCCTTCATCACCGGCTTCGCTCGCAACTCCTCCAGTTCACTGGCCAACATATCCTTTTCCTTGATGGTCATCCGCAATCTTCTTTTCAGCTTGCGCAGCTCGAAGAAGCCGATAATCCAGCAGACCAGGTATCCCACGCCGAAGGTGAGGAAGACCCAAAGGAACAGTGGCAGAGTGCGCGGGAGTCTCTCCGCCGGTACCGACGGCAACCTGCCGGGTTCCTCGGTGGGTTCGGAAGCATGGTATCCCAGGACCGGGGTCTTCCAGAAATGGACCGCCACGCCGTTGTTGTTGGACACGGCGAAGATCACCAGGATGGTGAAGAGAATCAATACCAATAACAGCTTGACATGTTTCAAGAGCGCCTCCCGAATGCCTTGCGAATCTTGTTTGAAAGCTTGTCCGAGCCGGCTTTTCGATAGTCCTGACCACCCATGACGACGGTCTGACACATCTCGTACAACCTCGATCTGAGCCGGTTTCCGATCCTGTCCTGTAGCAATTCGTCGCCCTCCCGAACGGCGTTGTCCAGGTAATTGGTGGTGATGATCATGATCTGTTTGTTGTTGTAACGAAAGTTGATCAGGTAGGTCAATGTGTCGAGCAACCACCCGGAAAGTTTCTCAGCGCCCAGTTCATCGAGCAATAGGACCTTTGCCTTGCTTATCCGGTCGAAGATCTCACTCTCGCTCAGCGATGAATTGGCATTGTAAGTTGACCGGATATCCTGCAGCAACTGCCGGAAATCATAGAACAGACAACTGGTGTGATAGGTGTCCATCAGGTACTTGAGAATCCCCACCGCCAGGTGCGTCTTGCCTACGCCACAAGGCCCCATGAAGAGCAATCCGGCACCCTGTCCGGGAAAATCCTTGATAAACTGCCAGGCTGATTCCTGCGCCGCTTTGGCGGACGGATTGGCACCGCCGATATCGGTCTGAAAACTGGCTATGGTACAGTCGAAGTACCTCTGCGGGATACCGGCTTCCTGAAAGAGCCGGCCGGACATATCTCGGTAGAAGCAGTTACAGCGAACCGCGTATTCATGCCCGTCCCGATTGACAATGCGCCATCCCGTACCTTGACATTCCAGGCAGGTGCTCATAACGGCCACCTCGCAGAACCAGACTCGCCACCGATCCCGGATCGGCCGGCAACGAAAATCCAATCATTCAGACGATACCACAGGAACCAATGGCGCTCAATCCGTACTTCCTGCGCACCAGTCCCTTCACCAGGTTTCTGAACGCACGCGAATACGCCGGACCAGCTCCCTGGATGCCGAAATGAGACAACTGCCTGGCACCCTCCGCCGCAACTTCATCCAACGCCTCGCGATTCAATCCCGCCATGAGCAGCTTGACCAGTTGATTATCCAGTCGTTTCAGGATGCCGGCCAATTGCTCTTCATCCGCAATCTTACCATTCGCCACACGTTCAAGTATTCGATCGATGCCCCCCCTGACCGCGTCAGATATTCGCTCTCGAACCACCTCGGGGACTTCTTCCGACAAGCTGGCCGTCAAGACCTCCGGCACCTTTTTCAACAATTCCGCCAGCTCCTCTCCACAGCCCGGTTCGTCACTCTCTTCCCCCTCAGCCATGGATTCCATGCCTGTCCGGCTCCGGCGCCACTCCCGCCATTCCTTGTGGACCGCGGGCCAGCAGTAGCTCAGCGAACGCACATCCACCACCGGCAGGCCATCCGGTCCCCTGGTGCCCTCAAACGCCTCCTTTATGCCTCGCAACGCGACATGCAGAGGGATACCGAGTACCTCCCAATCAACCGCTGTCACCACATCCTTCGGCGCCACCCAGAGTGCTCCGCTCCGCCGCCGGACATACGCATCCATCACTGCACACAGGTACTCATCTCCCGACATGAACCACCACTGTCACCTTATTTCCAACGTCACTGCAAGTAACCCAAGGCACGCAGACGCTCCTGATCAGGCGCATCGAGCACCATTCCCACCGGCGTTGCGGCATTATGATCGATGGTCCAATCTTCGATCAGGTCTTCCATGCGGCGCGCCATGACCATGTCTCTTTCAACACGATTGTCCAGTTCCCCCGGATCGGTGCGCAGATCGAACAATTCCGCTTCACCCCTGTCAACGTACGTGATGAGCTTCCAGTCATCCTGCCGGACACTGGCGATATCACCACGCGACCAGTCCACATCGCGACCGGCGGTTTGGGCGAACAGCGCCCGTCCCGGCGCCAACCGCCCGTGGCGCAGTTCATCCACCCTGGCATCGCCGTCGGCGAGATACGTGTCGATGCCCATGAGACGAGCTATCGTGGGTGCGAGATCGATGTGCGGCATATCCCCCGCCACCAACCCGGCAGCCTCGCCTGGCACCTTGATCAGCATCGGCACATGCAACAGCGAATCGTACACCCGATCGATATGCCGGAAGTAGTACCCGTGTCCGAAACTCTCACCATGATCCGAAGTTACCACGATAACCGTTGAATCGAGCAAATCCTTCCCGGCCAAGTACACCATGATTCTGCCAACCTGCGCATCGGCGAAACTGATCTCTCCTCTGTAGAGGTTGATGTTTTCCTCCAGTTCAGCGGCGGTCACCTGTCCTTGTCCGGCTCCGTGCCTGTCAAGTGCCGCCAGCGGCTCGACCGGGTGCGGTCCGGGATCATTCTGCGCCCGTAACAGCGTCATTGCCGCCGGCGCGGCGGGACCGGTGTACTCCTTTTGATACATGCGCCCGTAATTGACCGGCGGCTCATAGGGCTTGTGCGGGTCGAAAAAATGTACCCAAAGGGCGAACGGCCCATCGATGCAGTCAAGCCATCGCAACGCATTGTCGGTAGTCGCATCGGCCGGGCGATCGGTAAGCCGCGCCGACCCGCCCCACTGGTCGTCGTACACATCGAAATGACGTTCCAATCCCGAGATCCGGGCCACCAGCGAAAACCCGGAGATAAAGGCAGCAGTGGCACAGCCTTTGTCACGCAGGCTTCCAGGCAGGCATGGCGCGTTTTCCCGCAGGCGGAAGCCGAAATTCACCGCACCATGATTGGCGGGATTGAGTCCGGTGAAAATGGAACAATGTGATGGATTGGTGATGGGGACGGCGGCGTACGCCTGTGTGATCTGCCAGGAATCACGGGCCAGGGCGTCCAGCCACGGCGTCCGCACGGCCGCGCCTCCGTAGCAACCCAACCCATCCGCTCGCAAGGTGTCGATAGTGATGACCAGCAGATTACCAGGCAAATTTCCAGGCACTGCCTTGGTCC
>JAFGDC010000148.1 GCA_016932295.1 candidate division CSSED10-310 bacterium | reverse complement strand
GTTTCTCCTGGTGTATTGCTTCTACTTCGGATTCGGCCAGACCACGTCCGTCTACAACTCAAGGTATCTGCTTCCTTCCTGGCCGCCGTTGATCATCCTGTCGCTGTATGGGCTTCGCCTGGCTGGGTGTGTTCAGACACGGTACGTCAGATGGGCGGGAGCGGCAATCATGTCTGCACTGCACCTGTACTTGGTGGTCCCAACCACGTACCTGGAGTTGCAGGCGGTTCGTCCCTGGAAACTGGTCTTGGCCAGGACAATCGATGCACTACGTAGCGCACCGGAAGAATTTCCACCCGGCCTCAGGCTGTTCGCCTCACCCGCCGTATTGCTGCAACTTCAAGTCGCGTTCGGCGACAGGTTTGTCTTCATGCCCGCTCCGGTGGGAACAGGACGCACGTTGAAGGAGTTCCGTTCAAACGGGGAAGCGCCCGCCGGTCAACTCGAACAGATGGATGTTCGGGGAAGAGTGGAGATCAGTTACAATGGTTTGTTGCGGTCACTCGAGAAGAATGAGGGAACTCGTGCGCTACTCGTGAGTTCTATCACACCGCCACCGACCGTCGCCGGCCATTCCGGCATGTTGACTATCGAGACCTTGTGGCAAACGGCGGATGATGGTGCTCACTTGGGCATCTATGGACTGAACTATCAAGCGAAGCCGGCAATGTAGAGCGGGAGCCTCTGGTCTGCGTGGACGCAGCGGCGTGGTCGGCGGTGAGATGGAAGGGACGGGCGGCAGGTTATCTCAGTCTGGCGCCACATGAACGCACCGAATTGCCGCGCCGGCAAATCCTGGGCTGATTCGGAGTTGACCGGGGCCGCTCCTGGGGGTCGGTGGTGGCGGCGTGGGTAGTGATCGGGCAAAGGGCTTGAATCCGTTGTGAGAAAACGTGGAGGAATGATACATTCGGTGGATCTGACGACTCGAATAACTGGTGGGGGGGACGATTGACCTGGGTGGCGCAGCTCACGATTTTGAACGAAGCGTTTGTCGGTACAATATTTCAGTATGTGATTCGTTTTAGAAGTGGATGATGGAAGAGTTACCGGATTCCGTATTGATTGAACGTTATCTCGAGGGAGACATGAAAGCTTTCGAAGCACTGATGGAACGATATCAAGCGCGGGTGTTCTCGTACATTCTGCGCATGGTCCGGAACCATGGTGATGCGGAGGATCTCTTTCAGGATACGTTTTTCAAGGTGATACGGGAATTATCTTCTTACGAAGAGAAGGGAAAATTCCGGAGCTTTTTGTTCCAGATCGCACACAACACCTGCCTCGATCACCTTAAGCGGGCCGAGCACAGGTTGCGTGACGGCGCAACGGACATGGCGGAAGCCGATCCCATGGAATTGAAGAGCCAGGAGTGCGCACCGCTGATTCCATCCCAGGACGAGACATTGTTTCAGCAGGAGATGAAGGTGCAGTTGCAGGCTGCCATCAGTGGTCTTCCGGACAATCAACGGGAAGTGGTCTTGCTGCGGTTCTATTCGGACCTCTCCTTCAAAGAGATCGCCGCGATTGTCGGAAGCCCTCTGAACACGGTATTGGGGCGCATGCACTATGCTTTGAAGAAATTGAAGCAGTCAGTAGGGGAGAATGGTCATGAAGGCGAATAACTGCGCGACGGACAAACTGGTGTTGTTCGCATTTGATGAGTTGTCCTCATGGGAGAAGGCATCAGTCACGGAACACGTGGCTGGTTGCCAGGCATGCGCCGCGGAGTTGCGGGAACTGATGGGGGGGGAGCGGCTGCTCTCGACGTTGCCGTTGACCGGACCGTCACGCTCCATATCACGAGCGATCCGACATGAGGCGCGTCGTGCGGTTCGCAAGCCCGCGTTACGGCGTCTGCGCGATCTGGTCACCCCTTCAGCGATGGTTTTCAAGCCTTCCTATGCCGCCGCGGTCGCCACTGTGGTGCTCATCGTCTGTTCGTTCGTTCTGATCAATCATCAGGGCACGTATCCAGCCAGCACCGCGACGCAAATTCTCAAATGGGAAGATAATTTCGACACTTCTTTTTCGGTACTCAGCAGCCAGCCTGGTCTCGGACAGGAAACCACCTACGGTCCCAAAGATATCATGGTGGACAGCAGCTACCTCGCGAATGCCGGGATCAGCGACGCCACTTCTGAATTCCATGAGACGCTTCAGGAGATCGAGGAGAGCATAGAACTTCTCACTGAACAGTCAACACTGTAGTTTGTCCCGGGTGATGACCGCTTCTCATCGAGCCTGCCTGCTCATATTGTTCTGGATGGTTCATGTTGCTGCTTCGGCCGCAGATGGAGTGGTCGGGATCGAGCCAGTCCGGCAACATGCAACGGTTGGATCCGCTTCTTCTACAACGGTCAGCCAAGAAGAGAAGGAAGCCATCCAGTACCTGCAGTTGGAATACCCTTACAAGATCCAATCGATCCTCACGTTGAAGCATGCCGACCGGACGGCCTATGAACGTGTGCTGCGCCGCCTCCTGCTGGAAAAACGCTACATGGAGCGACTCAGGGAAACGGATGAACTGGCGTACCAGAACTATTGCGAGCAGCAGGAACTGGACAGACGCGTATGGAAACTCGCCCAGATTTTCAATTCGACCACGGATGAAAAACTCAAGGCCAAGGTCAAGACCCAGATGGAGCGGTTGTTATCTGAATTGTTCGAGCTTCGCGAGGAGCGCAAGCAGGCGGAGATCAAGCGCCTTGAAAGTCAGTTGAAACAGCTCAAGGATATTTCTGATCTGCGACGACTGGAGAAGGATTCCATCATCGAACAGAAACTGATGGACGTTCTCGCGGGGAAAGAAAATCTGGACTGGTAACGGCGTTTCTCATCCACGCGAGTGGAGATCGAATAGAAACCGAGGGAATGATATGGCTCTTGCCGACGGCATTGCGAACGCCGGAGACTTTGGCTGGTTCTGCTTTTTGCGGCATCGCGGAGAAAGATCATGGGTTGGCGGCGCGATCAGGAAGTCTCCGGGAGGACACCAGGAAAGTTGAGTATAAACCGGGAGCCAAGACCCGGGTTGCTGGTGACGCTGATGTTTCCACCCAGCATGGCCACAAGCTTCTTGGTTATCGATAATCCCAGTCCATGACCACTATCCTGAAGACGGCCCTGCACCCGCAACTGAACGAATTCGTCGAAAATAGTTTCCAGCCGGTCGCCGGGAATACCTATGCCGGTATCCGTGACGGCGATGGTGACATCTCGCTGACTGGTGAGGACTTCGATGACGATGCCGCCTTCTTCCGTGAACTTGATGGCATTCTTGAGCAGGTTGAACAGGATCTGAGTGAGTTTCGTTTCATCGCTTACGATCATGATCTCCTGCTGCAGACCTCTTTTCTCGATCGTCAGGCGTTTCTCGTTGATTTCAGGGAGAAAGCTTTCCAGCACTGATTCCATGCAGGATTTCAGGCTGAAACGTTCCCTTTCGACTACCATGGTGCCAGACTCGATCCTGCTCAGATCCAGGATTTCATTGATCAACTGGAGGAGGAGCCTGGCGTTTCGGTGGATCCTGCCGACACTGTCATGTTGGGCATCCGTGATGGGACCGTCAACCCCCGTGAGGACCAGTTGGCTGTAACCGATGACCGAGTTCAAAGGGGTACGTAGTTCGTGACTGACATTTGCGAGGAATTCACTTTTCAGCTTACTCAATCGATCGATTTCCAGTATCTGCCTGTTGAGTTTCTCACGGTTTGCCGCCAGGACCACGACCATGTTGTTGAAATCCTCGATCAATGGGTCGATTTCCTTGGCTCTCATCAGGTCAGCGCGAATCCGGACGCCAAGGTCACCGGTGGCGACCTGCCTGGCGGCCTGCGTCAACGCGATGATCGGTTTCAAGAAATAGCGATTGACGATAAGGACGATCAACACCCCCATGAGCATCATGGTTATCATGACCGCAATGCCTATCAACAGTTGCGTCCTGGCTATCTCAAGATCGATGGCCTGCAGCGACACGCCGAACTGGCAGTAACCTATGATGGTTTCCGTGAGACGCTGCGGGGATCGCGGCAGCACGGTAAACTCGAACTCCTCCGGCATTTCCACCTGATGCCTGATCGGCACTACTACATCGAGAAACATGCCTGCCGCACCCAGTTCGACCCGGTTGAGGGATATGGTGTTTGATTTTTTGAGCGGCGGCAGCTCGGATGGGGTGAGATGAAAGTCATCGGAGAGTTTCCGACTGAGTAGTTCGAGCGCATTGCCTTCAACCTTCGCGGCGATGATGACATAGGCGACATCGGTCTGCTTCAGGACATCCCGGGCGATTTCATCGGTGGCTTTGGGTGAGGTGGTGAGCACCCCGTAGAAGCTTCCATAGGACAGCCATCGCGCTACAAGAATGGCGCGATGCCGCGTCCATTGTTCCAACACCTGGCGCTCGTGACTCACCATGATCACGAGGAGGATGATGACCATCAACAGCATGATGAGGGCGAGGCTCAGGATGAAACGGGTTCTGACGCCAAGGGTCATCGTTCCATTCCGGTGGCGGCATGCCCCATGTCATGCGCTCCGTTAAGGACGGGAAAGGACGGTTGAGATGGTGTCGAGAAGTTCCTGGATGTCTATGGGTTTGGAGAGATAGTGATCACATCCCGCGTTCAGTGCTTGTTCTCTGTCCTCCGGCATAGCGAACGCCGTCAAGGCGACCACGGGAATCGATCGCAGCCGGGGATCCGCCTTGATGTTGCGGACCAGGGTCAAACCGTTACAGTCAGGAAGCCGCAGATCGAGAAGGATGAGATCGGGCAGTGGGCCGGCGAGCAGCTTCATGAAGTCTCGTGCATTTTCCGCCACGAGCGGAGCGAAGCCGTGATGGGTAAGAAGCTTTAACAGCAGATCCCGATTGTCACGATTGTCTTCCACGATGCATATTATGGGAGACCTGTTTCCGGGTGAACTCACCATTCGATTTTCTCTCTCAAGTACGATTCCAGTTGATCGCAGTTTTTCAGCACCGTGTCGAGCATTTCGTGCTGGGTGTGTGTCAAGATCCCAAACACCTCGCTGTCGATGGTCTGGCAGTATGTTTTTATATTGTTGAGATAGGTGAGCAGCTCGTGCAGGTGACTCCGGTTGCGGGTATTCATGGTGCACCGGCGCGGAAGTCGGGAAGTTCGAGATCATACTTCTTCAGTATCCTGTAGAGATCCGACCGGTTCACGCCGGACAGCCGTGATGCCAGACTGATGTTACCCTTGCTGCGATTGAGGAGGTACACGAGATAGTTCTTCTCGAAGATCCGCTTGGCGCGCTTGAAGGTCACGATGGCATGCTGGCTGGATGGTTCATCATTCATGTCCAGAAACGCAGTGTGATGCGGAGGATCGGGACGCGCTGCAAAAGTCAGATCCTTCAATCCGATGAGTGGTCCTGAACTCATGATGACCGCTCTCTCCACCAGGTTTTCCAACTCTCGAACATTGCCGGGCCATCGATAGCGAATCAGGGCTTCCTGTACTTCCGGATCGAATCCCCTGGTCGGCTTGGAGTACCGTTCACTCATACGCTGCAGGAACGAATCTGCCAGCAGAAGAATATCAGAAGCGCGCTCGCGCAAGGGTGGCACATTGATGGTGAAGACCGCCAGTCGATAGAACAGGTCATTTCGGAATTGGTTGATATCGAGACTTTTCTGGATGTCGGAATTGGTGGCGGCAATGAATCGTACATCAGCCTGGCGCACCTCGTGGGATCCCACCGGCGTGAAGGTGCCGTCCTGAATCACCTGCAGGA
The DNA here is from genome assembly GCA_016932295.1 of candidate division CSSED10-310 bacterium. The sequence continues at coordinate 6,709 of JAFGDC010000148.1, read as the reverse complement.
GCTTGGCCTGGGCGGTGAAGGAGAGTTCGGTGATTTCATCGAGGAAAAGCGTGCCGCCGTCCGCCGCCGGAATCTTCCCTTTGTTGTTCCTGATTGCGCCAGTGAAGGCCCCCTTGACGTGTCCGAAGAGTTCGCTTTCAAAGAGGTTTTCAGTAATCGCGGCGCAATTCAGGCTGATCCATGGTCCATTTTTGCGCACCCCTTCGAAATGGATGGCCTTGGCGATCAAGTCCTTACCAGTGCCCGTTTCCCCTGAAATGAAAAGGTTGGTGTCGGAGTCGAGTATATGAGCGATCTGATTGAAGATCGATTGCATCACGTTGGAAGCACCCAGGATATTCCTGAATCGATTGTCCCGCGAGATCTGTCCTTTCAAACGCCGGTTCTCGACATGCAACCGGTGTTGGGCGATGGCACGAGCCGCAACCAGCAGCAACTCCTCCATGTCGATCGGCTTCTTGATATAATCGTAAGCGCCTGCTTTCATTGCTTGAACCGCAAGGTTCTCCGATCCGAACGCCGTCATCATGATCACGGGAATTTCGGAATACTCCTCGCGGATGGTCGCCAGCAACGTGAGGCCATCCATGTCCGGTAGTTTGAAGTCGAGGAGTACAAGGTTAGGCACCGAACGTTCCAGAAGGCGGTCGGCATCGGCTCCCTTATTGGTCGAGTAAACGATGTAATGTTCATGTTCGAGACGTGCCCGTAAAAGCGCTGTAAAATCGGGATTATCCTCCACCACCAGGATGGATTTTTTCACTTTCGCCTGGTCCGGTGTCTTGTTCCCATCAAGTTCCATCTCGATTCCCTCACGATGCCTTCTGATATAGTAAATGCATTGTACGCCCGATGCAATAAGGTAAGACCGCGTCCCGCCGTCGCCTGAGTGCGCTTCAGTTCGTCTCGTTCCATACCAGGAGAAGTCTGTGGGTTGATGCAATTGACAAGGCCGGGGTGCCTCTCTATCATGCCATGGCTGTTCTACGGTTGTACCGGTGCCAGTGGGCGCGGCATAGAACATTCTGTCCGGCGGCTGGACGGCGGTCATGGTGGATCGCATGTACCGACTGAACACCAACGAGAGGGGGGCTCGATGGCTCTGACCATGGAAACCATCGTCTCGCTGTGCAAGCGGCGAGGATTCATCTTTCAAAACAGTGAAATTTACGGCGGCCTGAGCAATACCTGGGATTACGGCCCGCTTGGAGTCGAACTCAAAAACAACGTGAAACGTGCGTGGTGGAAGACCAACGTGTATGAACGGGACGATATGGAAGGCCTGGATTCGGCGATCCTCATGAATCCAGAGGTCTGGCGTGCTTCCGGACATGTGGAGAGTTTCTCGGATCCGCTGGTGGAGTGCAAGGAGTGCAAGCGCCGGTTTCGGGCCGATGACCTGAAGAAGGACACCTGTCCCGTGTGTGCGGGAGAAATGGGCGAGTCGCGGCAGTTTAATCTGATGTTCAAGACCTTTATCGGACCGGTGGAAGAAGCCGCTTCCGTCGCCTATCTGCGACCAGAGACAGCCCAGGGTATTTTCGTCAACTTCTTGAATGTACAAACCGCCATGCGCAGGAAATTGCCTTTCGGAATAGCCCAGATAGGGAAATCCTTCAGGAATGAAATCACGCCAGGCAATTTTACCTTTCGAACCCGCGAGTTCGAGCAGATGGAAATCGAGTTTTTCGTGACGCCAGGCGAGGACGAGGATTCTTTCAAACATTGGGTTGACGCCCGGTACTCCTGGTACCTTCGTTACGGCATCACCACAGAAAACCTGCGCCTGCGGGTACACGAAGCGGATGAACTGGCCCATTACGCAAAAGCATGCACTGATGTTGAGTATAACTTCCCAATCGGCTGGTCTGAGCTTGAGGGTATAGCCAACCGCGGTGATTTCGATCTGCGGATGCACGAGCGGTTCAGCGGCAAGAAGCTGCTGTATTTCGATGATGCCAAAAAGGAGCATTACCTGCCCTATGTGATCGAGCCATCCGCAGGAGCGGACCGTTCAGTGCTGGCCTTCCTCGTGGATGCCTACCGGGAGGAGGAGGTCAACGACCGCAAGCGAGTGGTGCTCGCCCTGCACAAAGAACTTGCGCCGATCAAGGCGGCGGTGCTGCCCCTCCTGAGGAATCGCGGCGATATCGTCGAACTGGCCAGGAAGATCACCGTTGATCTCCGGGTTGTAGGACATACCAGGTATGATGACACAGCCGGGATCGGGAAACTCTACCGCCGCCAGGATGAAATCGGCACACCCTATTGCGTGACAGTCGATGTAGAAACCATGTCCGATCAGGCAGTCACCGTCCGTGAACGAGACTCGATGGAGCAGGTCAGGATTCCCGTCGACCGTATCGTGGAGTACATCAAGACGCAACTCAACCGGTGACCGGTGTTCACGATCCGGTAGTGTACCATTCCGGGACTGGAAGCCCCGCCAATGCCGCCGCCTCTTCAACCGGATATACAGGCAACCGATAGAATGTATCGCTGAATTCCGGCCACGCCCGAAGCTGGAACTCGACTTGGTCGCCTTCAACCCGTACCATGCAGTAATGAAAAAATTTCAACTCCTTTGATGTGACCACTCGGTTTCGATCGGCATCATACCTGTTCAACAACGCTTCGAATTCCGGTTCGAGAGGTATATCGCCGGGCTTGATCCTGTTCATATCGAGATAATCCAGGGGAGCGCCGCCGCCACCGGTCACCACTTCCAGTTCACCTCCCGGCATTCTGTACACTTCGGCGAAGTGATTGTGGCTGGTGAAGAAGATCCGCAGTTTGCGATTGATATCGGCGGTCCGAACAAGGCGATAGAGTCGTTGCGAGAACGTGCTGTTGCCATGTACGCTGGCGTTGGTGATAGGCGGCACATGCGTGAAGACAAACAGGTGCCGAATGGCGGGATCGGAACTGTACAGACTCACGCAGGTATCGATGAAGGCATACTGGTTGTCGCGACAGCCGCGGTCCAGATAGGTGCCCTGCGAGTCCAGCATGATGAACGCTGAATTACCATAGCGGAACGAATACCAGCGCTGCCGTGAGTCGGGATTGGGACATTCCGATCCAGGGAAGTTGAAAAAGGCGCGAAAGTTGTCCATGCCCTTGCCGCCTTGCTTGTATTCGTGCCCGCCGGCCACCGCATACATGCGGAACGCGCCGCCGGCGCCCGGTTTCCCGAAAAAGCGTTTGTAAAAACCCTTCCATTCATCCCGCCAGCTACCGGACAGGACCGCATCCCCGATGAGAACCGCGAACAGCGAGTCACCATCGAGATGACGTTGCCTGATTTCCCGCGCCATTTCCCGCCGCGCCTTGTCACTGTTGACGCGGCCGGTCAGGGATTCACCCCAGGCGTTTTGCCTGGTATCTCCGAACGCGATGAACGAAAAACTGTCGGTCTGTTCCGCGGGGAGTTCAACCAAATTGCCCTTGGTGTATTTCTGATTCATGCCCCTACAGGAAAAGGACATCAGAACAGTCAGCACTACCAGTGCTATCTTGCCGTGTTTCATGTCATTCCACCTCCACGGCCGGCCACGGTATACTCGACAGGCCGTATGTATCATGGGCGACCATCTGCATCAGCAGTTTTACGGGAGTGAGCGGCCCGTCAAGGGCGATCGTCATGCTGAAGAACCCTAATGCCTGGTCCTCCACCGGAATGAAGATTCCGGTAGGCAGATCATCGACATAGAATTCGATGCCGGTGACGGACGGTTCGGCAAGCACCATCACCTGCAGCTCACCACCGGTGGTCGTCAATTGAGTGCCCGCGTAACCCGCGAGCAAGATCCGCGGTGCATTGATTGCAACCCCTCCATCCTGTTCATGGTGAGGTACGTTGCCGCCACCAGCATCCCATAAGGTGGAGGCGTTCCAGCGCGCCTCGTACACTCCTGGTCCCACACCGCTGTCCATGACGAAGGCAAGGGCAGCCATCTCGTCTTCGAGCAGGGTGCCGATAGATGCAAAGGCCCAATGAATCTCTTCAGGATCGGGCTCATTACAGATCCAACCGTCCGGGCAAGGACTCCGGTCGGTCACCGAATAACCGTCCTGAAGTCCTGGGCCGGGTATGATATCCGTATCGAGCAGGGAGGGGTGCGTCTGAATCGCCAGATCTGCTCCCGCCACCTCACCACCTTCCAGCATCTGGATGGTCATTACGCCGTATTCACCCGGATGCGCACGTGCGGAAGTGATCACCAACCGGGGAAGAGGCATCGATTCGACCGTCCGGTTGCCCGTCCGGTGCAAGAGCGCCACCGCGTCACCGGCCGTCACCATGCCGTCGCCGTCCACGTCCGCGATGAGATCGAAGGGAGTCGCCGGCGTCAATCTGCCCACCGCCCGGAGTAAAATAAGTTCAACGTCCGTCTCATCACGGTCGCCGTCCCGGTCCACATCGCCCAGTTTGCCGGCAATCTCGATCATGAGGATATCCGCTTCATACTGGGGAATGGTAACAATCAATTGATTAAGACGAGACGAGGATGTCCAGGTCACGGCGCCATCCAGCAGGCTTTCCAGCATCAGTACATCATCAGCTTGAAGATCGAGTTCTTCGATATCCACATTCAGCGTGCCGCTCTGGGGAAAAGCGTTGCTGTAACAGAAATTGATGACGACGAGTGCCCGCTCCCCGCCGTATTTCCGCGCCGCGCAGAAGAAATGAGGGTTGGTGGCCCCGACCGGGTACATATCAGCCAATGCAAAGAAGGGATGAGCGGTTCGCAGGTGGATGATCGAACTGAGCCAGGCGGTGTAGGCTGGGTTCCGATTGAAATCCAACTCCAGATAGCAGTCCTCATACCATCCCTTGAACAGCGGGATGCGAACGGTTTCACCTGATTCCTGGCCGTTGTACAGCATGGGCAGTGCCCTGGTGAAAAAGTTGAAGTACATGTGCGGTTTGCTGGCCTCCGGACTGCCGTATGTATCCGCCGCCCGGCGTTCGTCGTGGTTCTCCACGAACCGCAGGGGCAGATAGCCACCGGCGTGATCGGCATCAAACTCATCAAGGTAGGTCCAGATGGAACCGCCGTATCGCTGGCCGGTCCTGATGTTGTTGACGATGTCCCAGTAAGTATCAGCATCGTACACTGAATGGAAACCACTCGCCTCCAGATCCTTATAGAGCCCGTAGGCCTCACCGAGAAAGAGTTTGTCCGGGACTCGTTCAATCAGCTCCCCCATGGCGTATTCCCAGAACGGGATGGGTTGAAACTGGACTATATCGCCGCGATAGCCATCTATGTCATGCTGTTCGAGCCAATACGCCATGGCTTCCACCTGGTACTCCCACAGGGCAGCCTGTTCTTCGCAATCGTAATTGAAGGCCACCGTGTCCCACCAGTCGGGAAGATCTGGTATCGGTTCGCCTGCCTGGTTCTGCCTGAACCAGTCGAGATGATCCGGCAGCAAGACATTGTCGGGCGCCATGTGATTCGGTACATAGCCGATGATGACCCTCATGCCGCGGTCATGGACGGCGGCAACCAGGGAATCGAGCGCGGCGATGCCGCCATAGTCAGGATTGATCGCATAGTAATCTTTCGGCGCATACGGGCTGCCCGGTCCATTGTCGAGACTCTTTATGTAATCGGGATTGGTGGACAGCGGATGCAGGGGCATCAGCCAAAGCGTATTCACACCCAGCGCTTCGATTCGATCCAGGTCCGCCTCGATATCTCCGAGATCACCAAATTCATCGTTGTCGATCTCGCCATTGCTGTTGATATCCCTGGCTCCATATATCCTTGGAAAGATCTGGTAGAGCACTGCACTGGCGATCCATGCGGGACTCACATTGAAACATGGCATGCTGGATTCGTCCCCGGGATTGCCCTGGTACGTCCAGGTGCCCCCGCCATCAGTGGAATGACGCTTGATGAAAAGGTACGTGCCCGGTTGCGTGGAACCCAACGAGGCGATGTAGCGATCACAGCCGTCCTCATCACCGTCATATGTCATGCCCACCTCTGTCCAAGCGCCGGGTGGTTGATCGACATTGGTCAGTAGTTCAACCTGCAGGCCGGGCGCGGCTCCCGGATCATCCGTCACACCGGGGATACATACCTTGTACACAATCGTTGCCGGCACCCCCGTGAAACTCTGCGTGACCTCTCCCTTGACCTTGTATGAAAAAATATCCGCCGCATCCGGATCAGTCGTGTTATTGTCCGCGAAACGCTCCACACCTCCTCCGGAATGCCAGGAGGAAATCCGATAGTTGACGGTGGTTCCAACAGCCGCTGCGGGCAGGGTTCCGGACCACCAGTCGATGTACATCCCGGTGTCGGGATCATACTCCACATAACGCCAGACGAACTGCGCCACCGTGCCCGTCGTGGCCATACCCCTGGAACCACGCGGTGTGCCGCCGTCCGTCGTGTAGTACGCCGTCACGTCGGTAACGTAAAACTGGTAGCCGATCTTCACCCATATCTCGACGTCATCGTCCATGCCGGGGCGTTCCGGATCACGCACGCTGCCGTGCCACATCCAATCGGCTTCCGCCCGGCAGGTTTCCGTCACCGCCAGTCCGCATATCGCCATCACCAGACCGGCACTCACTGCTGCTTTCATATAATCCCCTCTTAATCTTCAGATTTCACCAGGCGGCCGGTCACTCTTCGAATCAAATGGCCACTCCGGTATGTACTCGTCGATCCCTATTCCAGCCACCTCG
>JAFGDC010000147.1 GCA_016932295.1 candidate division CSSED10-310 bacterium | reverse complement strand
CCACCATCAGCCCCACCGCGGTGCCCACCTGCTCCATCCTGGTCATCTATCCCTTCGAGATCGTCTTCGATCCACCGCAGGCCAATCCGGGAGACATGGTGGAAATCACCGCGCCGGTTCATAACGAAGGCTGGGTGGACGTGTCCCGCACCGAGGTTTATTTCGCGTATGAAACCACTCCCGAAGATCCGGGCGACGATCCCAATCCCACCATGATAGGACCGCCGGTGGAACTGCTCGACATAGTGGTCGGCGGCGTCAAGGACGCGGTTGCCACCTGGGATACCACGGGCATGCAGGGTGTTTCGTACCCGATCTACGTGATGACCTACAACACCGCGCCTGCGCAATGCGAGTATTTCCCGATCCAGACGGATTTCATCGTGCCGGTAAAGTTGTACGACTTCATCCTGGAGCCCCGTGACCATGGCGTGAACATTTCCTGGACCACCACTACCGAAGTGAACAACCTCGGTTTCCACCTCTACCGGTCGACCTCATACAACACTGGCTTCGAACGGATCACCACCAGCATGATCCCCGGCGCCGGCACTTCATTCACCCGCCACGAATACTCCTACACCGATGCCGCGGTCAGCAACGGCTCACCCTACTTCTACAGGCTGGCCATGATCGACGGGAATGGCGGCGTCACCTGGTCCCATACCGAGGCGGCGGTCCCCTCCGCCAATCCACCGGCATTCAGGATCAAGACATGGAGTGACCGGAGCAGTTACGATGCCTCCACCGTGGCCGTATTGCTGGCAAAGGTTCTCAATCCCGGTCAGGAGGCGACGGTCCGCGTTCACATCGCCCTTCTGGTGAACGGCATGTACGTGGGCGACCTGTTCAGTCCCCAGGCCGTGACTGTGCCCGGCAATATCGACGTGCAGGGTGAATTCATGCGCTACGGATGGAACGGTGCCGATCCCCACGGTGAATACGTGGTGGTCACCGCGCTGTACGATGTCGTGACCGGCGATCTTCTCTACCTGGATCTCAACGACTTCAGGCTGATCGGTAAGTAACGATCAACAGCGCCCGGTTCGATCCTTCGGACCGGGCGCTGTTCCATGTACCGGTGTCGTGCCGTCACCCGGCACCGGGTGAACCGGTCATGCCCTCCCGCCAACGCATCGCACGTACCGGTGACTTCCACCGTCCTTCGGTCCGTTCAGGGGGACTCGTTCAGATTCCCACTGACGCATCACCGCGTTCGTACACCACCATGGCGAGATACCTGCCGGCAGCAACATGAACGGCATGATAGCCAGAGATTTCACGTTCTGACGGTGGAAGGACCGGACCGCCGGTCATGCGATGGTAGAGAACCAGGGGAATATCGTGCTCCCGTGCCGTCCTGATGGTTCCCATCAAGGCTTCCGCCGGCGATGCGTCCATCCTGATTCTCGAATACGAGATCTTCGGGTGATATCCCGCTTCCTCGAAATACCAGGGCAGGCAGTTGTGAAAAAAAGCGCCTCCGATAAGAATGGGAACATCGGGTCGATTGGAATGCAGCCATCGGGTTACTTCATCGAATGGGAAGTAGTACTCACCGTCGGCCATGCTGAGGGGGGCGGACCAGCCGGGTCGTTTGGCCCCTGACATGGAGACGGGAGAGAGGAACAGGTTGATCGTCAAGCAGCCCAGGATGAATAGCCGGCACCATACTGGTCGACACCGTGCCAACCGTGTTATGGCTGGCAGCGAGGCGATCAGGAGCGGAGCCAGCAGCGCCAGGTTGAACCTCGCCAACCCCACCAGGTAGTCATTGTCCATGAAGAAGAAAACCGTGGCTGCTCCGAATACACCGGCCGTCGCGGTTGCGAACGTGAACCTCTTCTCCCGGATGGTCATCAGCCAACCGGCGAGAGCGGGCAGGAGAATGGGTCCCATCTGCCGGAGTAAGGACAGGCCGAAGGTCATCCACAGGTTCGGTTGTGCCAGATTACCAAAGTACGGTTCATAACGTCTGAAATCACCATATCGGTCACGGAACAGCATGTACAATGCGAAGGGCGTAACGACGCAGAACCAGACGGCTGTTTCTTCCATCAACACACGCCTCCGGTCGTGCCACCGATGGGTGAAGCTACACTGCAGCCGAACACCCAGTCTGATCACCAATAAAAAGAGGATCGGGATGAACATCGTTTCTTTGATGAAACTCACCGCCAGCAGGGCATACCAGGCCGGCAGCCGGCGCAATTCCCGTAATCCGGCGCCGGCGAAGCGCTCGACATCGGCGAGCGCGAGAGTGAGCAGCAGGACGGCGGGTAGTTCCAGATACAGGATGGTGGCATGATAGTGCACCGTGGGGATGGTCACCACGCACAAGCCGGCACCCAGGGCCGTCAGGCCGCCGGTTTCTCGTCGCAGTCCCGACAGAAGGAACCAGCCAAGGCCGATGGCGGCAGCCAGGGGAACGACCCTGAAACTCGCTTCGTATAGCTTCATGGCGTTCCAAACCGGTCCAACCTGGTGGAACCAGATGGATAGGAACGGGTATCTCATGAGGAAGTAGTCCAGGCCCGGGGAGTGGAACAGGCTCGTGAAACCGGCGGCGAGCATGAATCCCGCGGCGGTGACGAGGAAGGTGACAGGCGCCGGAAGCGCTGTTCTTACGGCAAGCAGCAGACAACCGGCGGCGATTCCGAATGTAACGAAGCCCGATGGGGTTAACAGAATGCCGCGCAGTTCTCGGAGCCGCATGACATGGAAAATTTCATCCCCTTGCGCGGGAACCACGTTGTGGAGGGCGCCGAGGTTGATGGTCAGGGTTGCCGTTGCCAGGAGGAGCAGGAGCGCGGCGGATGTCACCGTCCCGTGGCGTTCGGCTGGCGGGGCTGGTTCCCTGGTGCCCGCGGCCAGGCGAACCCAACAACCGCCCATGATGGTCATG
>JAFGDC010000146.1 GCA_016932295.1 candidate division CSSED10-310 bacterium | reverse complement strand
GATGAGTTCACCGGAACCAGGCCGGTCATCGACCCTGAAGGTCAGATCCCGTAAAGCGGTGAAAGCCCGTGGAGTATTATTGTCGAACACCTTGCTGACGGCGCGGAATTCCACGATCGGCGTTCCCGTTCGCATCTCCGGCGGCGCTTTCATTTCCCCTCCTTCCGTTCATAGGGGAACAGCCGGCGGGTGGCAAGCAGCCAGAGTTTGTCGGTCACGAAAGCGATGAGGATGATGACAAGCAGGACGAGATAGATATGCTCTCTCGGACCCCGGCGCTGCGAGACGATGATGATGCTGCCGAGACCCTTCTGAGCCGATACCATCTCCGCCAGGATGATGTATCCCCACCCGATACCGAAGCCGATGCGCATGGCCTGAAAAATGTTGGACCAGGCCAGAGGAAGCAGCACCCGCGACACCGTCTGGCGCTTGTCCGCGCCCAGTGTGTACGCAGTTTTCAGGTAGATCTCATCCACCTGGTCCACCGCTTTCACGAATAACGGCAGCAGGTACACGAAGAAGGCCAGCCCGAGAAACATGATCTTCTGCAGCTCACCCGTGCCGAACAGACTGAGGGTTAACGGAACCAGCGCCGGGATGGGGACATAGCCGCCGAAGACGGCGACCGGGTTGAACATGGCCTTGATTTTTCCGAACGAACCCATCGCCACGCCCAGCGGGAAAGCCAGAACCATGGCGGCGACGAATCCGCCGATCACCCTGATGAAACTGTACCAGATGCTCCTGGTCAAGGCTCGTTCGAACCAGAGGGAGGGTAGCGACCTGATGACTTCACCGGGCGACGGCAGGATAACTGGTGAAATGATGCGAGATTCCGCCACGCCGGTGGTGAGCACCCACCAGAGAGCCCCGAGGGCCAGGATGGGGACCGCGCCGAGAGCCACCCGCCGGGATCGCGGCACGTTCTCCCTTATCCTGAACCACCTTCCGATTATGACGCCCGGTTTCACCAGATCAATACCATTCATTCCTTCGATCAGGATTCCTCGGGCGGGTAAACGGAAATCTCCACCCTGCGGTTCAGGGCGTGATTCAATGGATCGGCGATATCGGACGGTTCGTTCCAGCCCTTACCTTCCACGACGAACTTGTTCGCATCGAACTTGTACTTATCGATGATGGCCTGTTTCACCGCATTGGCACGATCCAGGGACAGCTTCTTGACGGCGGTGAAGGGAACCTTGTCGCGCATGGAGGAGTCCGTGTGGCCGACGATGGCGATGACCGCTCGATCATACTGACCGGCCAGGCGCGCCACCTTCTCCAGGGTCGGACTCACATTGGGATCATACAAAGTATTGGCGAGCGGATTACCCAGGTCGTCATGACGCGGTTCGAAGAGGTTCGAAGAGTTGGGATAGAAGTTGATGCGAATGGTCTGAGTGATGATCGGCGCTTCGGCGGAAACCTTGGTATAGCTGCTCGCCACGAAGGAGGATACATACTCGTCCCGGTCATCCTTGAACGTGCCGGCGGTCTGGAGATCCTTCACCACCGAGAAATCCATCACCTCGTCGAACCGGACCGGCGTACCGATGAGCCCCAGTTCCCGGTAGACAAACGTGATGTTCTTCCAGGTTCGCTCGAAATTGGTTGGATTGTTCTGGTTTAAAAAGAAATCGAGGTTCTCGGCGAAATTGGTGGAATGCGCGTCCATTGCCATGCCTTCCACCTCTTGCACGGCCATTCCATAGCCGTCCGCCATCCACTGGAAGGCCTGGGCCTTGAATTCGGGCTGCTTGAGCTGGCGCATCCCCTTGAAGATGCCGCTCACCAGTCCCTTGACGATATCCGGGTGGTCCTTGGTGAAGTCAGCCCGTACCGCCCAGACATCCGCGATCAGCTTGTTGGCCTCGGCGGTGGTGGTGAGAATACGGGTTCCCCTGACCTTCTCCGGAATGGTGTAAATGTCAGGAGCCCATGAGACACAGGCATCGATATCAGGATCGGAGACGAATGCGGCGGCGGCTTCGAAGGCGGTCGCGGTATACTTGCTCTTGACGCTGGATGGTTGAATGCCGGCATTGAGCAGAAGGTTGTTAATGAAGTATTGGGATGGGCTGTTCTGCGCATAGACAATGGTCTTGCCCTTCAGGTCCTTGACGGACTTGATGACATCCCGCACCACGATGCCGTCTCCACCGCTGGACCAATCCACCTGCTGGAATATGCGCGGCGCCGTGCGGGAATCCTTCATCAGTTCAGGGGCGAACAGCGCCATCATGTCAAGGGTTCCCCACAATACATGGCTTTCACCGGCTGCGTATGCATCCCGGGCCACGACCGGATCGTCGATGAGCTTCAGGTTGACCTTGAAGCCGAATTCCTTGAAGAAGATGCTCTCCTCGTTGGGTGCGAAGCCATGATTGGCGGCAACGATGGGCAGCCAGCCTATCCAGACGTTGATGGGGAATTGGACCACCCTTTCCCCATCGTCCCACTGGTAATTGCTTACTCCCTTGACCGCCGGCAGCCGCTCCTGGGGGACGTAACTGTATTCATTTACGGTGGTGATGCCGCGTGGATCCATCGCCTCCGCTTTTTCGCCCTGGTGTTGTTTGTTGAATGCATCGAGATCCACCTTGGCCGGTTTGGCATCCTGCCCGGCGGGAAAAATGACATCCCTGAACATGTAACCGGCGATGCCAAGACAGGCCAGGATAAAAATGACCCCGATGATCTTACCAAATACAGTCGGTCCAACCTTGTCAGCCATGAGTATGCTCCTTCCATCGATCAATCCGCATCACAAATTCCCATCCAACGCACCATGAACGCCCCGGCCGGAGAGGTTCCCCACTCCCGCCGAAATCAGTGCATGACAACCACCCGTACCGCTATGCCTCGGTTTGCGACTGCGGGGGACCCAGGTCCTTCGGTGCCTCCGCGGCCGATTCCGCACCAACTTCCTGCGGTATCTCCACGCCATAGGCGGCGGCGAATTCCAGCAAAGCCTGCTCGCCCATGACCTCCATCTCGGCTTCCTTGAGCTGCACGTCGCTGGTGTCCAGCGAATCCGCGGCGACCTTGGCGCGGGCGGCGGCCTTGTCGCGGCGCTCGGTGATGTATTCCTCGACGCGATCCAATGTATCACCTGAACCGCCGATGGACGATATCATCCCCGATGCCATCTCCTGCAGCTCCGCTTGCGCCTCCATCATCTCAGCCTCGGAAATCATCCGCTTCAACGAATCGATCTTCCGCTCCGCTTCCTTGACTGAAACATCGCGGGCACGTATCAGCTCCTTGTACGTTTTCTCCGCCTCCACCAACTGCTGCCTGTTCTCCTCCAACTGCTCCTTGACGGTCTTCAGATGCAGCGCAAATTGTCCGGCCGTGGCGCGGTTGTTGACCTTGAGGTACGCCATCACCTTGCGGCTGTAGTCCGACTCCTGGTTTTCCAAGTTCTTGATCTGGCGCAGGAGCCGCTCGACGAAGGCGCGATGATCGGTCAGATTCTTGTTGAAACGACTGATCTGGTTACGCAGGTTCTCCTTCTCCGCCTCGATCAACGCCCGGGGATTGGATCGCTCCAAGCCGCTGACGAACATTCCTATGAATCCTTTGATCAGGTTTGCCAACCTCTTGAACATTGCGCGCTCCTTTCCTCCATGTACTCCACTGCGCCATTATCCTTGATTCATCCGACCGTTACCAGAATATCACAGGGCGTCCGGCGCTTCACCCTCTTCCGGCCGCGGCGCAACCGCCTCGCGCGCCCGCTTGGTCAGTTCCCGGAACTTGCCGGAAAGCGACTCGAGCTTACCTTCCCATTCCGCGTCCGGCTGCACTCCCTCGATTTCCCGGTGGTAGGTGATGATAATGCTCGTCATGGCGAAAGGATACACCACCGACAGGCGGATAAGATAGGCAAGGATGGCCGCGACGATGATTCCCACCAGGCGGACAGTGTCGGAGGAGGCGATCAACAGGGTGGGAATGAGCAGCAGGATGAAGAACACCAGAAACGATATCCAGTTGACGAATCCAAGAATTGCCGAGGACAGCAGGATGGTTTTCCATCGCTGCGCATAGAGGATGACACCGGTTCGGGCGCTGCGCCAGAGGTTGTCGTCTTCCTTGACCAGGGAGTAGCTGAGGATGGCTTCGTCGATGAAGGTGACCGCGAAATTGATCACCATGTTGATCAGTTTGCCCAACCCCTCCATGCCGGGAACGGGCAGCCAGTTGGTGATGCGCGCCACGGTCCGGTTAAAGGACCGCAACACTCCATCCACCAAGCGATCCACCACGAACAGGATGGACACGTCCTTGACTTTTTCCTTCACGAAATCCTTGCCGAATTCCACCTGCCCCTTGCCCGCGGGCAAGGATCCGCTCTTGATGATGTGACTGATCACCGCGATGTGGCCGGCCTTGAATAAGTACAACACATATTTCTGCAGCAGCCTGGCAATGCCGATGAATCCCGCCGTGGCGACCAGCACGATGATCGCCGCCAGGCCGCCCGCCTTGTTGCCGATCAGCATCGCGATGCCCCCGATGACGGCGAAATAGACGATGGCGAAAATACCCGTCAACAGGTACAATCCCGCCCGCAACAGCAAATAAGGCATGGTCTTCAAGGTTATCGTTATCGCTTCCCCAAGATACAATTTCATGTTCTCACCCCATAGTTAAAGCATTTCTTAAAATTCATCTTTCGCTATGTCACCTGATGACTCACTGGCCCGGCTCACCCTCGCCATCACCTTCCCCGGCCGGCGCAAGAGCACCCCTGACCAGTTCCCCGATCCTTTTTTCAGCTGTGTCCAGGCGCTCCGCGCAGAAATGGGCTAACCTGGTTCCGCGTTCGAACAGGGTGAGACTCTCCTCCAGTTTCAGTTCACCCTTTTCAAATTGTGCCACTATTGCCTCGAGTTCTTCAAACGCTTCTTCGAACTGCATCTCTTCCGTTTTCTTTGGTTCATGATTCACAGGAATGTCCTTTCCCTGACCTGGCATGTCAGTCTTCCTTCGTGGAGCCTGATCGCCACCAATTGCCCCTTGTTGACTTGTTTATAGCTGGTAATCAGACCGCCGGTGGCATCTTCACAGATGCTGTAACCGCGCGCCAGGAGTTTGTCCGGATCGGCAGCTTCCAGCCTTGCGGCCAGCAGTGCCAAACGGTGCCGGTGCGGCTCCAGGTCGAACCGTCGCAGGCGGTAATCGAGCATGGCCAGATCGGTGCGGCTTTTCTGGGCAATGCGACGCAGGCCATCGCCCAGGGCTGTTTCATATTCGCGCCAGCGGCGGCGCAGTTGATCCACGGCGGCGCGCTGCTCACGACCGAGTTTTTCGATATACATATCCAATGCCTGCCGGTAGTGATCGAAGAACCGCTCCGGTTTGAACAGGGTGGATGCCCGGCAACGATCGAGTCGCAGCCGGTATTCCCGCAACCCGGCCCGGACACCGGATACCGCGCGTTCCTTCAGTCCGTCGAGCAACGAGGTCAGTTCGGCGGCATTGGGTACGACCAGTTCGGCGGCGGCCGAGGGCGTGGCGGCGCGCAGGTCGGCGACGAAATCGGCGATAGTGAAGTCTATTTCGTGGCCGACGGCGGAGATGACGGGAATGTCAGAGTCGGCGATGGCACGGGCCGTCACTTCCTCGTTGAACGCCCAGAGATCCTCGATGGAACCTCCGCCCCGGCCGACGATCAGGACATCCGGACGGGGCGTCACCTCGTGAAACGCCCGGATCGCCGTGGCGATCTCGGCGGCAGCGCCGTCACCCTGTACCCGAACCGGCATGAGTGAGAGCAGCACGTTGGGGAATCGGCGTCGGATCACGTGGATCATGTCGCGCACCGCAGCGCCGGTGGGTGACGTGACGATGCCGATGCGGGCGGGAAGAAACGGCAGCGGTTTCCGCCGGTTTGCATCAAACAACCCCTCGGCCTGCAGTTTGGCTTTGAGCCGTTCGAATTCCTTGAAGAGATCACCGAGTCCGGCTTGTTTCATTTCCCTGACATAGACCTGGATGCTGCCGGCTTGCGGGTACATGGAGATATCACCCAGGATTTGCATGAGTTCTCCATCCCGCGGCCGGAAGGTCAATGACCGATTGAATCCCTTGAACATCACGCAGCGGATCTGGGCATCCCTGTCCTTAAGCGTGAAGTACATGTGCCCGCTGCCATGATGAGTGAAATTGGAAATCTCACCTTCCACCCAGACCGATGTAAAAGTTGCATCCAGGAGCTGTTTTATCGCGGTGGTGATTTCCCTGACGGAATAGATTCTCGCTTCGAACCGCGGTCCGCCGCCCTGGTCAATTCCCATCCTCATCTCCCTTGGGTTTGTTGCCACGCCTGTTGAGACTATCCAATACCAGGGTGACCGGCCCGTCATTACAGATATCCACCTGCATCATTGCTTGAAAGACTCCTGTTGCCACCGGCACCCCCAATTCCCGGCAGGACATGTTGAACGCTTCATACAGCCGTTCCGCGACCGCCGGCGGTGCGGCACGGTGAAAGCTTGGCCGTCGGCCCTTGTGAGTATCCGCCAGGAGGGTGAATTGCGACACCACCAGCAGTTCTCCGCGCACCTCCAACAGGCTTCGGTTCATGCGGTTCTGTCCATCGTCGAACACCCTGAGATTGACGAGTTTCCGAGCCAGCAGCGCACCATCCGCCTCGCTGTCACCCTGTTCGACTCCCAGCAGCACCAGGAATCCCAGGCCGATCCTGCCCACCTCGTTTCCAGCCATCCGGACCGCAGCCGAAGACACTCGCTGTAGTACCGCCATCATCGCACGAGACTCCCTGTGGAAAAAGGTTGCAGCCGAATAAACAGCATTTCACCGCTGTTACACATAGCTTAATCCTAGTATGCGGGCGGCGGCGGGGCAAGGTTTTTCTGGAAGGCGGCCGATTTGCCATGACGGGAATCGATCGTGGGATGGCAGCGCTGATGGAGCCTGTGTAACATGGCAAGAAAACAGTTGCCGATTTAATTAAAATAGCCTAGAACATGCAATGCCGGCGATTCCAGCGCGGCGGGTCACCAGCCGCGATATCAGGGTGATTGCAGTAACGACAAGACCGAGCCGGTGTGCGGACGGGCGACCGGTGGCGCGGTCCCCCGCGGCGGTGATCGGGATCCGGCGCCGGAACTCCCCGATTCCCGGCGGCAGCGGTTGATCTTGTCATGATGTGTGAGTTGCATACAGTTGAGGAGGAGTACATGGCGAAATTAACCAAGACGCTGGACGGCAATACCGCCGCATCAGATGTCGCGTATGCTTTCAGCGAAGTATCCGCGATCTATCCCATAACCCCGTCGTCCACCATGGGTGAAAATGCCGACGCATGGGCCGCCAAGGGTCGCCGGAACATGTTCGGAGAGGTGGTGGATGTCATTGAGATGCAGTCGGAAGGCGGCGCCGCCGGCGCGGTGCACGGCGTGCTGTCGGCCGGCGCCATGGCCACTACGTTCACCGCGTCACAGGGCCTCCTGCTGATGATCCCCAACATGCACAAGATCGCCGGTGAACTTCTGCCCACGGTCTTTCATGTTTCGGCCCGTTCGCTGGCATGCCAGGCCCTGTCCATCTTCGGCGATCATTCCGATGTGATGTCCACCAGGAACACCGGCTTTGCCCTGCTCGCCTCGGCTTCCGTCCAGGAATGCCATGACCTGGCTATTGTCGCCCACCTTTCCACGCTGGAAGCCGGCATCCCCTTCCTGCATTTCTTCGACGGTTTCAGAACATCCAACGAAATCCAGATGATCGAAGTGCTCACGGAAGCCGACATGAGGTCCCTCTTAAACATGGACTGGGTGGAACGATTCAGGGCCAACGCCCTCAATCCAGACCGTCCCAAGATCAAGGTCGGCGCGCAGAATCCGGATGTGTATTTCCAGGGCCGGGAAACGGTCAACAGGTACTATTACGCCACCCCGGGAGTAGTGAAGCGGAACATGGAACGGCTGGCCGAAAAATGCGGTCGCCGGTATCACCTCTTCGATTACTACGGCGCACCCGATGCCGAAAAGTTGCTGGTGATCATGGGTTCAGGAGCGGAAACCGCGCTCGAAACCATCAGTTACCTGAACGAGCGAGGACACAAACTGGGTCTGGTCGTGATCCGACTGTATCGCCCCTTCTCACTGAAGGATTTTATCAACATCATCCCCACCACGGTGAAAAAAATCGCGGTCCTGGATCGCACCAAGGAACCGGGCAGCATCGGCGAACCGCTCTACATGGACGTCAAGACCGCATTCGCTGACGCCGCCATGGGCATGAACGGACTGGAAAAGCGTACCATGCCTTTCATCATCGGTGGCCGCTATGGGCTCTCCTCGAAAGAATTCACTCCGTCCATGGTAAACGCGGTGTTTGAACATCTTGACGGCGTTGCGTTCCATGATTTCACCGTGGGCATCACCGATGACGTCACCCACCGCTCCATTCCCGTCACCAAGACGCTCCACACCACCAGACCCGGCACCATCGAGTGCAAGTTCTGGGGACTGGGCTCTGACGGCACCGTCGGCGCGAATAAAAACTCCATCAAGATCATAGGTGACCACACCGATATGTATGCGCAGGGATACTTCGAGTATGACTCGAAGAAATCCGGTGGTGTCACCATTTCTCACCTGCGTTTCGGCAAGGAACCGATTCGTTCCATTTACCTTGTGAACACCCCCGATTTTGTCGCGTTGCACAACCACGCCTACATAGGACGCTATGACATCCTGGAAGGCATCAAGGAAGGCGGCGTCTTCCTGCTCAACTCGCCATGGGATGCCGACGAAGTGTTCTCCCACCTGACCCGGGATATGCAGGAAACGATCATTGGTAAGAAAATCAAGGTTTACAACATGAAGGCGTTCGAGATCGCCGAGCGCACCGGCATGGGCAACCGGATCAATACGGTCATGCAGACGGGGTTTTTCAAGATCTCTGGCATCCTCCCCGAAGATGAGGCGATCAGGCTGCTGAAGGAGGCCGTGAAAAAGAGCTATATCTATCGCGGCATGGAGATAGTTGAGATGAACTGGAAGGCCATCGATGGCTCCAGGGATGCGGTGGAAGTGGTGCCGGTACCCGCATCCATTGCCGACATCACCGCCAGCGCTCCCATGCAGAAGCTGGTGCCGGATCATGCGAACGATTTCATCAGGCAGGTCCTGGAGCCGGTCATGCGGTTCAAGGGCAACAGCATTCCGGTATCCCGCATGCCCATAGACGGCGCCATTCAGCCGGGCACCACCAAGTACGAGAAGCGCGGCGTATCACGCTATGTGCCGCGTTGGATCATGGACAACTGCATTCAATGCGGCCGCTGTTCCTTTGTCTGTCCTCATGCGGCCATCCGCCCGAAGCTGATTCGACCGGAATCGCTGCGCGATGCACCGGCGGGATTCGCCGTACTGGACGCGAGACCCAAGAAGGACGAGGATCTCAAGTATCGTCTCCAGGTCTTCACCGAAGATTGTCAGGGCTGCGGTGATTGTGTCTTGATATGTCCCGCCAAGGACAAGGCCCTG
>JAFGDC010000145.1 GCA_016932295.1 candidate division CSSED10-310 bacterium | reverse complement strand
GGCCGCGTTGATCAGTCCATGATAGGTGGCGGAATACTCGGTCCCGGTCCACCGAATGAGCATGCCCTCCATGGGATTGAATTCAGCCATGGCACGAGGGGCGAAGGGAGGCGGATCAGGCACGACCGAGCCTCGCTCCCATTCACCGCTTCGGCGCAGTGCGCGTTCCGCCGGAGTTTCCCAGTTAGGCAGCGGCGATTCCGCGCCGCAGGCCGGCGCTTCGCGCCCGGGCAACCCCATGCCAACCAGCAACAAACAGGCCATGACCAGCTCAGTACGCCCATGCATAGGTCACCTTCTTTCTTCCCCAATCCGTTATGAGTGTAACCCCATCATCGCGGGGAGGCAACCGTACGAACAGTACTCACGGGCTCTCGACAGGTTGAAACCGACTGCGGTAGTGTGGGAAGGAAATCGCATGGAGGATCGTATGTCACGGAGCCATATTCGTTCGGTGCTGGCGGCGCGGCACGGCGCCAAAGCGATGTTCGACCGGCGGCCGGGATGGCTGTGGCTGACGCCGCGCCTGGTCGACACTCCCTGCCCCGCCTGCGGCTCGGACCAGGAAGTATGGTGCCTGTGCGGTGATTCCGGCGTGACCGAGTTCGATTTCGAATATTACCATATCTGCCTTGTCTGCGGTCACCAGGCCAATTCCAATCTCAACTCGCACATTTCACCCCCGGTTTGTCCCATCTGCGGACTCGGTTGGTGATGCATTGCCGGAGATGACGAGGGGACCCGTGGGCGGCATTCCGCGTTGCACGCCGGCTGAGGTCCTCCAGAGGCCGCCTCAACGTGAACCGATGTGATACAACCAGCCGCCTGGGCCTTCGTATATCTTCCTCACGCGAGGCTGCTCCCGCGCCCATTCGCGGTATACACGGCCGCTCACCAGGTGGTCGAACGACATCGACTCCTGGAAGACGACCACGCAGTAACCGTCGAACCCGCCACTGTTCAGCAACTGGATGAAACGCGCTGATTCCTCGCCGAGGGGGAATCCGGTCACTGGACGGGACAGGCCCATGGTCACATAGTCCGGCCGGTTGGAGAGCAGTGGATCATTGGGTGCCAGGTCACGGGCGCTGGTCAGCAGATCGGAGCCGGCCAGCTCAGCAGTGGTGGTGTAATAGATCGGTTTGGGCGGAAGTGGCGAATTCAGCGTGGAGAACACACCCATGGCCGCAAGACTCCAGCCGGCGCCGATCCCGAGTCTGCGCCAGCAGCCGCCGGCGGGCAGAACCACGAACCGGGTTCCGGCGCCGATGATCAGCATCCCATAGAGAGGCAGGAGAAACCGTGAATGAACCGGATCCATTTCGTATCTGACCTTGGAGAGATAGATAACCGCCAGATAGGCGACGGCCGTACTCGCCAACAACCCGGGCAGGCGGCAGGCGCGAAGTGGTTTTCTTACGATCGAAACCACCAGGGTCGCAATGAGGGCGAGTGCGATGACGGGGCATATCCAGGCGTTGACCGGCGTGTGGTATTTGATTGGCAGGAAGGTGCGATACATGGTTTCCAGCGATTCCAGCATCGTGTTTCCGACCTTGGCCGCCGCCGCGCTGTCACGAACACCGAACATGAAACCACTCAAGCGGTGATTCCTGGCCAGCCACAGGCCCAGGGGAACTACCGTCAGGCCGGCGCGGATCAGGCTCAGCCAGTACCACCGGTCCTTTCCCCGATGCATTGACCAGTCGGAATAGAGCATCGGCAGGAGTAATACCACTCCGACATATCGGGTCATGGCGGCGGCGCCGGCCAACATTGCGGCGGTCCAGATCCAGCGGGTATTCATCCTGTCGGCAGCGAGGTGCACCGACAGGAACAGACCGAACATGAAAAGCATGAACAACTGCTCGGACCAGACCACCGCATGACAGATGAGCACGCCGTAACTCCATCCGTAGCAGGCGCTGAAAGCCAGGGCAATGGATTCACCGGCACCACGGATACGGAGGTTGGCATAGACCAGCGTGATGGTTGCCGCGAGGAACAGGTGAGTGATGAACCGGGCCGCCGCCAGTGCGCTCAATCCGGGCTTCATGACCAACGCCAGGAGAAAGGGAAACGCTGGCGGCCAATAAACCAGGTGGAAGCGATCGGCGGAGACAAAAGGCATGGATGTGCTGAGCCTGAATTCGAATGTCTCGGTCAGATGCACGGCGGTGGACAGGTACCAAAGCGAATCAACGGTAATGGTCATACCCGTGTCGCGGATTCCCCACCAGAGAACGAGTTCGGCGGCGATGACAACGGCGGCGAGACCGCCGACTCTTCTGATCCGCTGGTTGCCGCCCTGTTTCATACCCGTACCGTACACACCGGTCTCCCCACTACTCCCGTTTTTTTTCATACCGTGTTACCAGTGGTACAGCGAGTATAGAGCGCCGATTCAGCGCAGACAAGCCACCGAGCGACCCCAAATCCCCCGCCTGCATTCCCGCGGTGGTTAACATCGGCATCTGAATCGTCTGTTCAACACGACATGACAGCCGGTACCAGGCAGTGTCCTCTTCCACCATTGGTGGTAAAAGGAATGGCGGGATTGTGTTACGTATTCAACAAGACGCTATACATCGCGGGGTATTCAGTGAACAACCTGATTCCCAGGATGCGCAGGTTCACCATGATCTATCATTGATCTAATACAAACATAACCGGTTGTAGTATACTGGTAAACATAACAACCGAGGAGATCGCCATGGCTCGGGAACGGATTCTTGTTGTTGATGACGAAGCGGACATCAGGGAATTGCTGCTCTACAATCTCGAAAAAGAAGGCTACCAAGTGGCATGCGTGGCCACCGGCGAGGAGGCGCTGACCGCCATCCGTGAGCAGTCACCGCAATTGGTGGTGCTGGATCTCATGCTGCCGGGCATACCGGGACTGGACGTGTGCCGGCAGATCAAGGGCGATGCGGCCACCAGGCATATTGCCATAGTCATGCTCTCGGCGAAGGGAGAGGATGCCGACATTGTCAGCGGCCTGGAACTTGGTGCGGACGATTACGTGACCAAACCGTTCAGTCCACGGGTGCTCACCGCCCGTATTCGTAATGTGCTGCGCCGCGGAAAGGCTAATGAGAACGACGCCGGCGAGATCATCCAGGCCGACGAGATAACCATTTGTCCCGCGAAGCGCGAGGTGATGGTAGGCTGGCAGCGCGTGGAACTCACGGCGACGGAATTCGACATCCTGCATCTGCTGGCCCGCAAAGCAGGTTGGGTGTTCAGCAGGGAACAGATCATCAATGCCGTTAAAGGCGATGATTATCCGGTCACGGAACGCTCCATCGACGTCCAGATAGTGGGATTGCGCCGGAAGCTCGGTGATGCCGGTAATTACATCGAGACCGTGCGGGGTGTTGGCTACCGGTTCAAGGAGTAAGGATGCCACACGGTCAAAGGCTTGTTCTGAGGTTGTTCATACCGGTCTTCGCCGGCATGCTCATCCTGGTTGCGTCCCTCGGTTATTGGAATCACTTCAGGCAGATTCAAACTCGCGATCGGCAGCTCGAAACGCTGACGCAGGTCACCGCGGAACTCGTGCTGCATATGCTGATGGAACGGGACGACTGGGCGGCCGCCGGGTTGGAGAATGATTTCTGCCATGCGATACCGGCGGTTGTGAACACGCGGGTAACGGTGATTGACGGTTTCGGTCGCGTGCTGTGCGACAGCCATGCGACGCCGGCGGCGCTGGACAACCACCGGGATCGGCCTGAATTCGCCGCGGCGCTCCGTGGTGAGCAAGGCCGCTCCCGGCGGTTCGATCATATCCTTGGCGAAGAAGTACTGTTCGTGGCGCTGCCGGTGCAAATTGGCAAACGCATCGGTGGCGCGGCGCGGATTGCCGTACCCGTGAGCCGCATGCCGGCGCAGGCCTGGCGGATGCATGAGGTGGCGCTCTGGGTGGGACTTGTGCTGATCCTCGCGGGTGGAATCGCGCAGATAATCACACGGCGGATGATGACGCCGATCAAGGAGATGATAGCGGGTGTGCGGAGATTCGCCCAACGGGACCTGGAATACCGGCTGAGCCTGTCGGCGGATCGAGACCTGAAACAACTGAGCGAGGAATTAAACCGGATGGCGGCGCGGCTGGCGGAGGAATTCCATGATGTAACGCAGCGCCGCAATGAATTGCGGGGGATGCTGGGTGGCATGGTGGAAGGCGTTCTGATGGTGAACCGTGAAGACCAGCTACTGCGCTGCAATGAATCAGCCGCCCGCATGTTCGATCTGGACATTTCCCTGGCCATCGGCAGAAGTATCCAGGAGGTTGTGCGAAACGCCATGCTTCATCGACTCATCAAAAAAACTCAGGAATTGAATCAGCCGGTGGAAGCGGAACTCGTCCTGCGCAACAAAGAGGACAGGATACTTATCGCTCACGGCACGCCGGTTACCGATGATACCGGGGTGATCATCGGTGCGCTGGTGGTCGCCAATGATGTGACCAGACTCAAAAAACTGGAACGAATCCGCCGGGATTTCGTCGCGAACGTCTCTCATGAACTCAAGACTCCCATTACCGCCATTCAGGGTTTTGTCGAGACCCTGAGAGACGGTGCCATCGAAGACACCGAAAACGCCCGGCGTTTCCTGGAAATCATACGAAAGCATACCAGCCATCTGAATGCGGTCATCGAGGACCTGCTCAGCCTGTCCCGCATCGAGCAGGACACAAGCGACAGCAGCATTCGGCTCGAGGTACTGCCACTGCGGGAAGTGATAACCGGCGCTGTGGCAGTGTGCAGATCCAAGGCCGAGGACAAGGAAATCACCCTGTCGATCGAGGTCGATGCAGACACTCGGGCGCTCATCAATCCCGTATTAATGGAGCAGGCGCTCACCAACCTCATCGACAACGCCATCAAGTACAACAAGCATGGAGGGCGGGTCACCGTGGAAACCGGCAGCGGCCAGGAAGAGGTGACCATCTCGGTGAGTGATACAGGATTCGGCATTACGCCCGATCACCTGGATCGGATCTTCGAGCGCTTCTACCGGATCGACAAGGGCAGAAGCCGCGCCATGGGAGGTACGGGCCTGGGGCTGTCCATCGTGAAACACATCATCCAGGCACACGGCGGAAGGGTTACCGTGGAAAGCACACCCGGCCGGGGCAGCCGGTTTACATTGCATCTGAGAACCGGGTGATCATTGCCGGGGGAGCCTCCGGCAATCCGCCGACTGGCTCCTTGGGCTAATGGTAAACTCACAATTTTCTTGTCCATGGAGAATAAAGCAGATGAAGAATCATCGAGGAATTCTTTCCGCATATTTCCTGTGAATGATTCAAACCGTCACGCGGAAAACGCTCGGTCGGGTTCCGATCAATGGCGTGCGAAAGCCGGCGTGACAGCGGAAAGAAACAACCCGGAAACAGTCTCCGAGGAGGTCGGTATGAGGATCATCATGACCGCAGGTTTACTCATGGCGCTGCTGATGAACGCGCCGGCGCAGGCCGGCAACATAGTGATCAAGGGTTCCACCACTGTACTGCCCATCACCCAGGCGGCGGCGGAAACGTTCATGATGAACCATCCCGAGATCACCGTGTCGGTTTCGGGGGGCGGTTCAGGCAACGGCATCAAAGCGCTCATAGACGGCAGCACCGATATCGCCGATTCTTCCCGATTCATCAAGGATGCGGAGGTAACGCTGGCGATCGGGCGCGGTGCTTATCCGGTACCCCACCGGGTGGCCATGGATTGCGTGGTGCCGGTGGTCCACCCCGACAATCCGGTGGGTGATATCGGGATGGAGGCGCTGAAGGGTATCTATACCGGGGTGATCACCAACTGGAAGGAGGTGGGTGGCCCCGACTGGCCGGTGACCGTGGTTTCCCGCGATACCAGTTCAGGTACGTACGAGATTTGGGAAGAAATCGTGCTGAAGGGAGCCCGGCCAACCCCCAAGGCGCTGTTGCAGGCCTCCAGTGGCGCCGTAGCGCAGGCGGTGAGCAACAACAGGTATACCATCGGTTACGTTGGGATCGGATATCTCAACAAGGATATCAAAGCACTGAGCGTGAACGGTATCGAGGCTTCAGCGGCCACCGCCCTGTCCGGCAGGTATCCCATCACCCGCGCCCTGTTCATGTTCACCTCGGGCTGGCCGACCGGCGATATCCTGTTGTTCATCAATTTTATCGTCAGCCCCGAAGGTCAGCGCATAGCCCGGAACGAAGGCTTCGTACCACTGTACCTGCTGGACCAGTGAAGCCTGCCGGTCATGTGGATGCCGACGAGGTGACTGCCGCCCGGGAGCAGCCGGCGATCGATCATGGCGGCGCCGGACGGCGCATGCATGAATCGATCATCAAACACATTCTGTTGCTGTTATCCTTTGTTGCCGTGCTGGTCATCACCCTGATTTTCATCTTCCTGTTCAAGGAAAGCGTACCCATCTTCTCCAAGGTGACCATCAAGGACTTCTTGTTCGGCAGGTCTTGGTATCCCACATTCGATCCTCCTGATTTCGGTATCCTGCCCATGATCGCGGGCTCACTGCTGGTCTCGTTCATGGCCTCGGTGTTGGCCATTCCCCTCGGTTTGATGTCGGCCATCTACATTTCCGAAATCGCGGATTCCAGGATCAAGGAATACATCAAGCCGATCATCGAACTGCTGGCCTCCCTGCCGTCAGTGGTAATAGGCTTTTTCGGCATGGTGGTGCTGGCGCCTTATCTGCAGAAACTGCTCGATCTGCCCACCGGCCTGAATGCCTTCAATGCTTCGCTCATGCTGGCATTCATGGCTGTTCCCACCATCTCCAGCATGTCCGAGGATGCATTGAATGCCGTGCCGCGCTCTCTGCGGGAAGCATCCTACGCACTGGGCGCTACCCGCTGGGAAACCATCAGCAGGGTGGTGGTGCCGGCGGCCCTGTCAGGGATCAGTACGGCGGTTATCCTGGGCATGTCACGAGCCATCGGCGAAACCATGGTGGTGCTCATGGTGGCGGGCGGCGCCGCCGCCATTCCAGAGAGTATCTTCGATCCCTGCCGGCCGCTGCCGGCATCCATCGCGGCGGAGATGGCCGAAGCTCCTTACCAGAGCGACCATTATCACGCACTCTTCGCCACCGGCATAGTCCTTCTGGTCATCACCTTTGCCTTCAATGTAGTGGCGGATGCCGTTGCGCATCGCTACCGGCTGGGATCCTCGGATTGACCATGAAACTGACGCACGACATCCGGCGCCGCATTGTCGAACAGGCTGCACTGCTCTGCATCCGCGCCGCGGTGGTGATCATCGCCATGGTCATGATCCTCGTCCTTGGTTTCATCATCTGGAACGGGATTGGGGTGCTGAGTTGGAAATTCCTGACGGAGCCGCCCATCAAGTCGATGACCAGGGGCGGTATCTTTCCGGCTATCATGGGTACCATCTACCTGACGATCGGTTCCATCCTGGTGGCGTTTCCACTTGGCACCGCCGCGGCCATCTATCTGCAGGAGTATGCGCGGCATGGGCGTACCGTGCGCTTCATCCGGTTCGGCATTAACACGCTCGCGGGCGTCCCATCCGTAGTCTTCGGCCTGTTCGGACTCGCGCTCTTCGTTGTCTTCCTGGGTTTCGGCTCATCCATCCTGGCCGGTTCACTCACTCTCGCCATCCTCATCCTGCCGGTCATCATCGGCGCTGCTGAAGAAGCATTGAAGGCTGTTCCCACGACTTACCGGGAGGCATCCCTGGCGCTGGGCGCCGGCAAGTGGCAGACCATCTGCCGGGTGGTGCTGCCGGCAGCCCTGCCAGGCATCCTGACCGGCACCATCCTGGGAATCGGCCGTGCCGCCGGCGAGACGGCGCCCATCATGTTCACCGCCGCAGCCTTCTACACGGCGCGTCTGCCCAGGTCAATCTTCGATGAGGTCATGGCACTGCCCTATCACATTTACGTGCTCGCCACCGCCGGCACCCATATCGAAGAAACCAGGCCGATCCAATACGGGACGGCTCTCGTGTTGATCGCCCTGGTGCTGGGCATCAATCTTATCGCAATCCTGCTTCGCGCGCGGGTCAGAAAACGCCAGCGAGGATAACACCGCATGCTTGAACCAGTTCATATCAAAATCGCCACCGAACATCTGAATTTTTTCTATGGAACATCACAGGCACTCTTCGACGTCACCCTGGCTATCCCGGAGCGACAGGTAACCGCCCTCATCGGTCCTTCCGGGTGCGGTAAAAGCACCTATCTCCGGACGCTGAACAGGATGAACGACATCATCCCGCGCACGAGAATTGACGGTGCCGTGCTGCTCGACGGTGTGAACATCTATGGCAGCGGTGTGGATGTTGTCAAAGTCCGCCGCCGGATCGGCATGGTCTTCCAGAAACCAAATCCCTTCCCGAAATCGATTTTCAATGATGTGGCATACGGCTTGCGTGTGAATGGCCTGAAACACCGCGCCACTCTCCGGGAGCGGGTTGAGCGGAGCCTGCGCGCCGCCGCCTTGTGGGATGAAGTGAAAGACCGGCTGGCGGATTCAGCCCTCGGGCTCTCGGGCGGCCAACAACAACGCCTGTGCATCGCCCGCGCCCTGGCCGTGGAACCAGAGGTGCTGCTCATGGATGAACCCGCTTCCGCCCTCGATCCCATCGCCACACAAAAAATCGAGGAGTTGATCCTGGAGCTGAAGGAGCGGTACACCATTATAATAGTCACCCACAACATGCAGCAGGCCGCCAGAGTGTCCGATAACACGGCGTTTTTTTACATCGGCAAGTTGATTGAATTCGGTAAAACCGATAGGCTGTTTACCAGGCCGAAAATGAAACAAACTGAAGATTACCTCACCGGCAGATTCGGCTAGGAGCATCCATGCATCTCATCAAGGAAATAGCGCAACTGAAAAAACGCCTGCTGTCGCTGGGGGCCGAGGTCGAGGAGAGCGTCATCCTGGCATTGAAGGCGTTGCGCAACCGCGATACCGAACTTGCCCAGGCGGTTCTTGACAATGACGAACACATCGATCGCGTCGAAGTCGAAGTCGAGGAAGAATGTCTCAAGATTCTGGCGCTCCATCAACCGGTGGCCATCGATCTCCGGTTCAT
Organism: candidate division CSSED10-310 bacterium; assembly: GCA_016932295.1. Next base: position 5,929 of record JAFGDC010000145.1, on the reverse strand, counting down.
CATCGCCATTCTTAAGATGAACAATGACCTTGAACGGATCGGCGACCTGGCGGTAAACATCTCCCAACGCGCCGCCTACCTCGCCGGCAAGGACATCTTTGAATACCCGCCACATCTCTTCGAGATCGCCGACCGAGCCAAGGAAATGCTGAGCCAGGGACTCGATTCGCTCATCAATCTGAATCTCAGGGAAGCACACCAGGTATGCCGCGATGACGATGAAGTGGATCGACTGCACAGGGAAATCTACGTCTATATCAACGAAATGATGCAGGAACACCCGGAGCACATCAAAAAACTCATCCAGATACTGGAAATCTCGCATCACCTGGAACGTATCGCCGATCTTGCCACGAATCTCGCAGAAGACGTCATTTACATGATCGAAGGGAAGATCATCCGCCATCATGGTGAAGGATTCGACGACTGACGGCATGGTCCGGCTTCTTCCGATGCATGAGGGCGATGTTGACTCATTATCCTCAGCCACCCGGATCGTGGAAAAGCGGGGATAGACCGAAGGATTCCACCGGACGCCGACAGCTCACCGATTACTCATCGTTCTCCAGCGCTCAGCCAGTACTATTGGTGCATCATGCTCATTGTATACGAGCACCGGCGATCCGGTCCCATAACCCTGCTGATACCGAGGAGGGATGCGAGAACCGCATCCCTCTTCCCTTGTGTAATCAGGATTCCCAGGAGAACTCGCGCAGCGCCTTGAAAGAATTGGGAGCCAGCCTCCCCACCAATGCGCCCCCCTCCACGGTTGCCGCATATCCATTCTCGTCAGGCGCCGCCAGCAACAAGACCACTTCCGCGTCCGCTCCGGTGACCTCGTCTTTGGTCGCGATCCGGATACGGTAGGCCGGTTGTTCCAGCCCGAGCGCCGCCATATCGATGTCACCCTTCCCGGACAGCACGTCTTTCAGTTCGACAAAATCGAAACTCCAGATCAGGTCCTCGATCTCGGCATCGGTCAATTCCCGACCATCCTCCATCATGCCGGTGAATGTCTCGCCATCCCTGCTCGAGATGCGTATCACGCCATTCGGTGCGGTGATATGGAGCGTTCTGAGATCCCGCTTGACATATTCCACCAGCAGCTTGTTCCGCATTTCATCGAGACTTCTGCACCACTGCGCCACATCGCTGGTGGCGATCTTGTACGCCGTATCCTCGCTTGCCGGCTTGATATACCTGTATTCGATGCCGCCCTCGTTGTTAACGGCGCCGATCAGCACGGTCTGTGGATTCTTGCCATCCGCCTCGCTCACCGTTATCCGGCAGCGGGGTTGTGCCAATCCAAGGTCCGCCAGCCGATCGCCTATACTATCTTCAAAACCCTTGGCCTTGGCGAACTCCAGGTCATTGAGCACCGCCGCCACCTGGTTGGCATCAGCCGATCCGGCGACGGGCTCGAGGAGTTCCCAGGCATCCGCCTCGGTACGCACACAGATCACTGGCGCCGCATCCTGTTCCTGTATCTCCAGTCGCCTGACATTCTGCCGTTCCAGCAGCAATGGACGCGGATCACGCAAGCGGGCGCTGTAGGGCACCAGTCGATCCCGCACCGCGGCGTTGACCAGTATCACCGCACCGCCATCGCCACGAGTGGCATATACCTGGTCACCGGTGGTTTCATATGAACCCAACTCATTCGGATCACCATCGGTGTCGTTCCCCGGCACGACGGTTCCCAGCAGCAACGACAGCTCGGCCATCCGGTCTCCGACCGACAAGGTCACGCGCGGTGCATCACCGGTGAATCCGAACGCATGCGGGTCATCCATCCGTTCCGTGACGAACGTGGTAACACGCAGATCTCGCAGGGCACGAAGCAATTCTTCGATTTTATCCGTATCACCACGCAGCGAGCCATTTTCTCCCAGCAGCCAGCGGTCATCCTGGTTTTTCCTGCCGTACAGAACACCTTCGGGATGATCGATCCGAAATCCGCGCACCTCTTCCATGGCGAAATCCAGGACACGCTTGTCCCGCACATCGAAGAGCTTCTTGTCGAGCCGCGATTTCACCGTATCATCCAGGACGAGCATACCCGGCTTCCCCTCGAAGCAGGCGTAGACTTCGTACCCGTTAAAACTGGCTGCGCCGATCAGCAAGTCTGGCTCCCTGGTCTCGCCGTGCAGCACGGTGACCGTCAGGACTGGCGATGCAAGACCGTACTCGGCTCGATCCACTGCCGTCTCGATGTCCTTGGATCGATTGGTGCCGGTGAGCGCTTCCAGCATGCCGGAGACGACCGCGCTGTCAGCGACGGCAGCGAGCGGTTCCACCACCCGCCAGCCATCATCCTGCCTGCGCACCTCCCACGCTTCCCCGCCGGCATGTTCCACTCTCAGACCGGTGATCTCGTCGCTCTCGAGGGCGAAGACCTTCTTGGCGTTGATATCCGCCTCTTCCTGCCGTTCAACGCGTTTGGTATCGAGGTAGTAAAACACTGCCAACCCGGCAAGCAGGACGGCCAGTGCAATGGTGCCACGGAATTTCATCGATAGCGCCTCCGCTGGCTGATGGTCATGAAGCCGAAACCAGCCACCAATGCCGGCAGTATCAGGATAGGCAGCCAAAACAAAACCTTGCCCTGCACCGGCGTCATGATCAGGGGCTGCATATCCGCTTCCCTCGGGCGGATGGCGATGAGGTTTTCATCTTCCAGCAGCCAGCCGATCATGTTCAGGAACATGTCATCGTTGCCGTTGATCTTGAAGAAGGCGTTCCTGATGAAATCCACATCGCCCACGACCACGATGCGGGCTTCGCGTTCCTCAATGGCCTCCCCGGTTTCATCAGCCGGCATGTCCCGGGAATCGACAAGCGCGATCGTGGAGGCGGCGGCAACGCTGATGGGACCCAATGTGTCGGTGATTTCGTCGAACGTCACTTCCGCGCTCTCATCCGGCAATTTGATCTGCCCATCCGGGGTCACGGTCACGCCGGTCTCCACCCATGAATTGTCGCTGGTGAACATGAGTTCATCGACCGTTACCCGATCCCCGGCGCTGTCGTATTTGTTGACTGATCGGACGATAGGCAGCATTGGATTCAGGTTGAAGCCGTCGGTGATCGGATGCCGGCCAAACGCCACTACCAGGGGGGCCATGGGATCGCCGCCATACATCTGGGTCAGGATATCCACCACCGGGAATGAACCAATCTGAAATCCGAAACTTTTACTATATTCGTCCAGTTGCGCCGGAGTGCCGAAATCGGCCAGCAGCATGAGCGAACCGCCACTGTTGAGGTAATTCGTGAGCGCGGTCAATTCCGTCTCGTGCAAGTCCGCCGTCGGTCCGGCCATGACCAGCACATCGCAGTCCTCAGGCACGCCTGGTTCACGCATGAGCAGCAGTTCGCGCACCTCGTAGTTCTCTTTTTGAAGGGCTTCCCTGGCGGTGGAGATGCCGTTGTCATCGGTGATGCCCACCATGGCTTCACCATGACCTGTCATGACATAGACAACCTTCTTCTCTTCACGAAGCAGATTGATCATGGCATTGGTAATCTCCTGTTCGTCGGTTTGGGTGACCTTCTTGGTTTTTCCCTGGTATTCCAGGACAGTAGTGCCCAACTGTTTGATCTCGAATTGCTTGGTAAGGCGCGGTTTCAGATTGGGATCGACCACTTCGTACGAGAAGTTTTCACCGGCGGCGGCATATCGCTCCAACAATTTTTCGGCGGTTTCAAAATCGGTCTCACCCATATAGGAGAAGAAATAGGCTTTCATCGGATGCGGCAGCGAGGTGGTGATCTTGATGCTCTGGGGGGCGAGGGAATGGCGTTTATTCCTGGTGAGATCGGCGCGCGAGTTGTGACGCATGGCAAGTAACTGGACGAGAACCACCAGGGCGGCAGTGATGCTGATCATGACGGCGGTGTTGGTGCCGTATTTGGCGCGCCGGCCGGCGAACATGCCGGCTATCGCGATCCGGTTGTAGACGAGAAAGGCGATGAAGAGAACGGCGCCACCGATCAAGGCGAGCCATGCATGTGTGGTATACGTGGGATACGTGCGCAGTGTAAACCCGGCGCCAAGGCCGATGATCCCGAGGAGGCCGATTATCCATGACAGCTTGCGTACCATGATCAACCCCTCCACTTCTTGCTTTCCAGCACCCGCGAGGTGAGGAACAGGCAAAAGAACGTGAACAGAACATAGTAGGCGACGTGTTGCAACTCGATCACTCCTTCCACGAATGGATCGAAGTGGTCGATGACGGAGAGCGCCTTGAGCAGGTCACCGGTGCCGGGATCGGTGAGTTGCGCTCCCCAGCCGACGAACCAGAGCAGCAGATAGGAACCGAGAGCGAGCACCGCGGCGACGATCTGGTTCTCGGTGAGGGATGAAGCGAGGATGCCTAGGGCCAGGAAGGAGGCGCCCATGAGGAGCACGCCAAGATAGCCGGAGAGGATGGGGCCGATCTCAGGGGTGGCGATCCAGGCGGTCAGTAGTGGATACAGCCCGGTGCAGAGCAGCATGATGACAAACACGGAGAGCGCCGCGCTGAACTTGCCGAGAATCGCCTGCCAGTCACTGATCGGGTAGGTGAACAACAGCTCGATGGTACCGGAACGCTTTTCCTCCGAGAAGCTGCGCATGGTCAGGACGGGCATGAAAAGGAGCATGAAGACCGAGATGGTGTTGAAGACGGCGCCGAAGATCATCTCGGTGAGATTGAGTTGTTGCGCCATGTAGGGATTATTCATGGCCTGCATGGAGAACTTTGCATAGCTGGCGCACATGATCCAGAAGGTCACGCCGCAGAGCAGCAGGAAGAGCGTGATGACCACGTAAGCGATGGGTGAATTGAAGTACTCCCGCATCTCGCGTTTGAATACCGGCATGAATCCGTTCATCACCGCACCTCCCCGTCAGTCCTGGCATTCGCATTGATGGCGGCTTCCTCCTCGGTCACCAGTTGCACGAACACTTCCTCGAGGCTCAGCGCCATACTCTTTAGTTCCAGCAAACCAAAACCGGCGTTCACCACCGCCGCCGCCGCCTCTCGCCGCACATCACAGTCGTCATGAGCCAGCAGCGTATAGACTGAAATCGAGCCGGTTTGCTGAGCGGGACTGACGGTTCTCACGCCATCCACCTCGCGCAGCACCCGGGTGACCCGCTGTGGATCACCGTCCACCGTCATGGTGATCCGTCCGCTGCCCCCATGGCGTACCGACAGATTTTCGGGAGTGTCCTCCGCAACCACCTTGCCCCGGTTGATGATCACCACGCGCCCACAGGTCATGGCAACCTCCGGAAGAATATGGGACGAAAGGATGACGGTATGCTCACCACCAAGGGAACGGATCAATTTACGAATTTCCACAATCTGGCGCGGATCCAGCCCGATGGTTGGTTCGTCCAGGATGATCACCTCCGGTTCGTTGATGAGCGCCTGAGCCAATCCGACCCGTTGCCTGAAACCCTTGGAAAGGGTACTGATCAGCTTTCCCCTCACCTCGCCCAGACCACATTGCTCCACCACCGTTTCACGTCGCGGAGACCGACGGATGCGGGGCACTCGCTTCGCTTCCGCCACAAACGACAGGTACTCGTCGACAGTCATGCCGCGATAGAGCGGCACCGATTCAGGCAAGTATCCAATCCGCTTGCGCACCTCGATCGCATCATCAAACACGTCGAAGCCGGCTACCTTTACCGAACCCGCCGTGGCCGGCATGAAGCAGGTGATGATCCGCATCGTGGTGGTCTTGCCGGCCGCGTTCGGACCCAAAAATCCCAGGATTTCACCTTTCTTCACATCGAACGATACATCCGATAGGGCACGATACTCACCGTAAAACTTGGTGAGGTTCGTTACTTCTATCATGCATTCACCTCCATGGCGGTGTGCCCCGGCGCGTCACGAACCGGCGCGCTCCCGCGGGCGACACCGCGGATTGT
>JAFGDC010000144.1 GCA_016932295.1 candidate division CSSED10-310 bacterium | reverse complement strand
CCGCCGAATTCCACCAGTTCAGCATAGGTGCCGGGAGCCACCCGTATTTCTTCGCCGTCAGCCGCCGCCTCGAAAGCCTGGCGGATATCCGGTTCATCCCCGGGAACACGGATGAACGGCGCATGGCGCCATAATTGCGCTCCCGCGTATGGGTTGGCGGTACCCACATAGAGTGCCTCGTCCAGTTCCACCATGGCTCTGGCGCCGTAATTATCCTGGTCACCCAGCCCGGCCGGCGCCTCCAGGCGCCAGTCAACGCCGTTGCCGGTGGACCAGATCTCAAATCCACCCGAAGTATTGAAGGTACCGGTCCACAGTCGATCTTCATGAACCGCCATACTCCATGCGTAGGCATTCTCCATCCGGCCGAATCCCCCGGTCGCCACCCTGGACCAGGTGGCACCGTCACTGCTGCGCCAGATTTCACAGCCTGTCTCCCAGTTCATGGTTCCGATATACAGTCGATCATGGAACAGCGCCGCACTCCAGGCCGCCAGGTTATCCGGGTTGCCGAAGCCGCCGGTGTTCACCTGCGCCCACTGTCCCTGACGGCGACGCCACAACCGGCAGCCGCCGATGGCCTGCCAGGTTCCCACCATCACGTCATCCTGGAACACCGTCATGACCGAAAGAGAGACGGTGTCGGAGACACCGAAACCATAGTCCGAGAGGCGCCGCCAGCGTCTCCCGTCGGAACTGGCCCAGACCGCACCCAAGCCTTCCAGCGAAGAGGTTGCGACCAGGAGTTCATTTTGGAACTGGGTCATGGCTCTGATCGAACTTACCTCGGGACGGTAGAATTCAGCATCGTCAATCGCGGCGAACCCGATGCCATCGAAGCGGAACAACCGGCAACCGTTGAACAGGTTCATGCTGGCGATATAGAGATCGTCATTGAACATGCGCATACACCTGAAACCGGCGTTGTCTCTGTCATCGATGCCGCCGATCGCCAGCGTCTCCACGCCTGATGATTCGCTGCAACGATAGATCTCGCCGCCGGCCAGTGGATTCATGGTCCCGCAGATCAATGCGCCGTCCATGGCCGCCATCGACCAGATGTAATAGTTCAGGGGATTGTCAAACCCACCGGCCGCCTCCTGACTCCAGTAACAGGCGCCTTCCGGAGTGCACAGCATGCATTCCGTCACCTGCAACGCCGCCAGGATGCAACCGGCAATCCAGCAGCCGGTAGGTATTTTCCTCATTGCATCACCACCCGCATCGTTGCTGAAACCAGCAGTGGAACATGGCCAGCACAGCTCAAAGCGCCATCTCGGAGAGGACTCCGGTGGCCTCGCCGGTTGGCTGCGATACCATCATTCGGCCTCCGGGGGGAATGTCCGGCAGCACCGGAGCAACCCGCCACGCATCGGAAACCGGATCTGGTCTTTCGAGGCCTTATCTCATAGTATATCATTACTTACAAGCGGGGGGCAGGAACGTGAACCGCGCGGTGATTTCAGTCCCGGGTTCACAGCAGTCACAAATCATTCGCTCTTTGCACGCCAGGTGATTGGGTATAGAGTAGGCGGTCATCTTGGAGGAATGTGATGAAGTTGACATCCGAATTTATCCGTGCCATTCCGAAAACCGATCTGCATGTGCACCTCGATGGTTCGGTGCGTCTGCCGACCCTGATCGATCTTGCCCGACAGACGGGAGTCAAGCTGCCGTCCATGACCGAAAGTGGTTTACGGGAGCTTGTGTTCAAGAATCGCTACAATGACCTGACGGAGTACCTGGCGGGATTCGGCTACACGACCGCCGTGCTGCAAAGTCCCGAATCTCTCGAGCGGGTCGCCTGCGAACTGGCTGAAGATGCCCTGGCGGAGGGGGTGCGGTACATCGAGGTGCGGTTCGCACCGCAGCTTCATTGTTCCCCTGATTTCCATATCCGGCAGGTATTGATGGCGGTGAACGCGGGATTGGAGCGCGCCGGCAAACGATTCAACAACCGCGGTGAAGTTCGTGACGGGAGCGAACCGCCGTTTCACTATGGCATAATCGCCTGCGCCCTGCGTACGTTTTCCAGTGAATTTTCCGTGTATTACAAGAATTTTTTTGCCGCGCACGAGTATTCCAGCCGTCGCAGCATCGCAAGCCTTGCGTCCCTGGAGCTGGCACATGCCGCGGTCAGGCTGCGGGATGAGTTAGGGATTCCCATCGTTGGTTTCGACCTGGCGGGCGAGGAGGCTGGTCATCCGGCGGAGGTGCACAGCGAGGCGTACAAATACGCGCACAAGCACTTCATGAAGAAGACCGTGCATGCGGGAGAGGCATTTGGACCAGAAAGCATCTTTCAGGCCATCACGGATCTCCACGCTGATCGGATCGGTCACGGATACCACCTGTTCAGCATCGACAAATTGGGTCCATGGATCGAGGGCGCGTCCCGGGAACGCTATGTCAGCAACCTGGCAAACTACATCGCGGACCGACGCATCACCATCGAGGTATGTCTGACCAGCAACCTGCAGACCATGCCCATGCTCACCGACCTGCGCGCGCATGCTTTTGGCAAGATGCTCGCATCCCGGCTGAGCACGACGCTCTGCACCGACAACAGGACAGTCAGCCAGACCACGGTATCGAGGGAAATCCAACTGGCGGTGGAGCATTTCGACATCTCCCCGCGCGAGCTTCGCAACATCATCATCTACGGATTCAAACGCAGTTTCTTCCATGGCACGTACCTGGAAAAACGGGCTTATGTCAGACGGATCATCGATTATTACGACAGCGTTGCCAAGCATCCTTCAGGCGGGTTGATGGAGCGGAATTGAAAACCCTTTACTTCGACCTGGAGACCCAGCGGTCGGCTCAGGAAGTAGGTGGGTGGCGAAACATCAACCTGCTCCGCATGTCGGTCGGGGTCACCTATTGCGAAGAAACCGGCGCGTATTCGGTTTTCCTGGAGAGAGATGTCGAGCGGCTGGTGGAAGAGTTGTTCTCGGCCGACCTGGTGATCGGCTTCAACGTGATCCGCTTCGACTATGTGGTGCTTGGCTACTACACCACGAGAGACTTCAGTGAAATCACCACGCTCGACATGCTGGATTATCTGAAGCGCCGCTACAATTTCCTTATCAGTTTGGAAAAAATCGCCCAGAGCAGCGTGGGCGCGGGTAAATCCGCCCATGGATTGATGGCCCTCGAATGGTTCCGCAAAGGCGAGATGGACAAGATCATAGATTATTGCAAACAGGACGTTGCGGTTACCAGGCTGGTATATCTTTACGGGAAGAAGCACGGCAGTCTTCTGCTGCCCGGTTTCATGGGGCGTCCCCGCCGGATCGACGTCGATTGGTGATTCATGCCGACGTACGCTGAAGCCCTCGCCTACCTTGACTCCTTCATCAATTACGAGAAGGTCCCGGGTATCGGTTACGGCGCCAGGCGATATGATCTCAATTCCTTCGCCCGGTTCCTGGCGGCGCTGGGTAATCCTCACTACCTGCATGACTGCCTGCATGTGGCGGGAACCAAGGGAAAGGGCAGCACGTCGGCGCTGGCCGCGGCCGGCCTGACCGGACTGGGCCTGAAGGTGGGTCTCTATACCTCGCCACACCTGGTAACCATCAGGGAACGCATCAGCGTGGGCGGGCGGCTTGTCCGGGAAGAGGAATTCGCGCGGATCATAACCGAACTGCAGCCAGTGGCCGCTCGATTGGGAAGGACCGAGAAGACGTTCCGGACCTTTTTCGAGCTGGTAACCGCCGCCGGCATGCTGCACTTCCAGGCGTCCGGCTGCGGGCAGGTGGTGTACGAAACCGGAATGGGCGGCCGGCTCGATGCCACCAATGTCGTTCCCGCCGGCGTGGCAGGAATCACCGCCATCAGCATCGATCACACCCAGGCACTCGGCGCAACACTGGCGGCCATCGCCACGGAGAAGGCGGGAATCATCAAACCCGGCCAGATGGTGATCTCCGCCGCACAGGAGCCGGACGCAGCCGCGGTGCTGCGGGAGACGTCGCGGCGACGGCGGGCGACACTGCTGGAAGTGGGAACCGACATCGACTTCGTTATCCGGCGCCATGACATCAATGGCCTGATGTGTGACGTTCGATACCTGGATGAAACGCCGCTACGGCTGGCCATACCACTGGCGGGCCGCCACCAGGCCGAGAACTGCGCGGTCGCCTATGGCATGGT
>JAFGDC010000143.1 GCA_016932295.1 candidate division CSSED10-310 bacterium | reverse complement strand
TGTCCGACTGATCACATGCGCCCTGAATGCGGCCTGATTCCTCCGCGCACAGTCCCGCCAAGCCAGCGTCGCCGATCGCACCGCCGCCGGAGGCACGCAACGGCTTGCGTCGTCAGGCAATCCCTTCTCACCACTTGACCACCGCGGACCTCTATCGAAACCCAAGCGGGCGGCACAGGGCACGAGGCGGACCGGCGGGAGTGCCTGACAGGGGCATGCTGTCATCGGAACAAACCATAGCTTTTCGGGCTCAAACGAATCCCGCCGCAGCTTCGCAGCCATCGGCCGAAAACCAGGCAGGCAACCAGCGGGGAACGGAAAACGCGGCATCGGTGGTGGAATCGACGGTATCTGCACAGGCCATTTCATGCTGGCGGCTTACATTGACGAGTGCGACCCGTTGTGTTAGGAATTCCGTGGTCACGAGGGACTGTAATCGATGAACAAATCGCCACATTCCATAGGCATTCACCGAAACGGAGCACCAAATCATGTCACATAAAATGCTTGCGGTGATGAAGACGCACCCCCGCCGCGGCGCCGAACTGGTGGAAGCGCCAGTTCCGTCACCGGCCGCCGACGAGGTGCTGGTAAAGGTAGAAGCCACATCGATATGCGGAACCGATTTCCACATCTATGAGTGGAACAAGTGGGCTGAGAGCCGCATTCGTATCCCCCAGATCATGGGGCATGAGCTGGCCGGGGAAGTAGTGGAAATAGGTTCCGACGTAAAGGCCTTGAAAGAGGGCGACTACGTTTCCGCGGAGACTCACATCCCCTGCGGGCACTGTTATTCCTGTCTTACCGGCAGCATGCATGTCTGCCTGAACATGAAAATACTCGGTGTCGATCGGGACGGCGCTTTCGCCGAATATATAACCGTTCCCGAGGTGGTGGCATGGAAGAACGACCGTTCCATCACACCGCCCTTCGCTGCCATTCAGGAACCGTTGGGTAATGCCATCGACACGGTCCTGGCCGAGGACATCGCGGGTAAAACGGTGCTGATCACCGGTCTGGGACCGATCGGTCTCATGGCCATAGAATTATGCAGAGCCTGCGGAGCGACCACCATTATCGGCTCCGACCCCATCAAGTACAGACGTGACCTGGGTGCGACGTTGGGCGCTACCGCGTTGCTGGATCCCACCAGTACGGACTTGGTAAGCGAAGTCAGGAACTTGACCGACGGCACCGGCGTCGAAGTGTTGTTGGAAATGTCCGGTAATCCCCGCGCCCTGGACCAGGGCATGAAGAGCCTGGTGCCTGGCGGCAGGATATCGCTGTTGGGTCTGTTCAATGGCGATATCACCCTGGACATCAACAACGGCATGATTTTCAAATCAGCGAGAATCTACGGCATCACCGGTCGCAAGATGTTCTCCACCTGGTTCAAGAGCCGCCAGTTTCTATCGTCGAAAGTCGTCGATCTCTCCTCCATCATCACGCACACGTTCAAACTGTCGGAATTTGAAAAAGGTATGGAACATATGGCCGCGGGAACCTGTGCCAAGGTGGTGTTGATACCGGACAACGTTGCCTGATCCCTTCATGATCATTGGATTGGGCCTGGACATTCTGGACATTGCGCGCCTGCAGTGTATGCTCGATCGGCATGGCGGCGAATTCAAGAAACGGGTGTTCAGCGATGACGAGATCGCCTATTGCGATGCCAAGCGTGATCCGGCGCAGCATTTCGCCGCCCGTTTCGCCGCCAAGGAAGCCTTCCTCAAGGCGCTTGGCTGTGGGCTGCGGCATGGCATAGAATGGTTGGATATGGAAATCGAACTGGACGACCTGGGTAAACCGACATTGAAGATTCGGGGCGTTGCGGAAAAAGAACTTGCGAAACGCGCAGTACAGCGTATCCATGTTTCAATGACTCATGTTCAACAATGCGCCGCCGCGGTTGTGGTGCTGGAATCAGAATAGGCCAAGGAGGAGTGTGGTGAGCCATTTTGGTCAGTATGACGAAACCTACAGGAACTTCACATGGGACAGAGCCAGGGAGGAGCTTGGAATCAAGCCGGGAGATCCGTTGAATATCGGGCACATCTGCTCGGATCGGATATGCGCCCGGGGCAAAGGAGACAAAACGGCGCTGATCTGGGAGAGCCACCAGGGCGACATCAAGCGGTTCACTTTCGATGATGTCAGAATGTACAGCAACACCTTCGCGGTGTTTCTACGCGGCCTCGGCGTCATACCTGGCGATCGCGTCTGTCTTTTCATGGACAAAATCCCGGAGCTGTATATCGGATTCCTGGGCATCCTCAAGCTGGGCGCCATCGCTCAACCCCTGTTCTCGGCCTTTGGTGAAGAATCCCTTGTCACGCGGCTGGAAGATGCGGCGACCAAGGTCGTGCTCACCACCAAGAAGCATTACCGCAAGGTCCGCAGAATCAGAGAGCAACTGCCCCATCTGGAGTGGATCGTGGTGCTGGATGAAGGCGCCAAGCTGCAAGACGGCGAGATGGCATTCTCGATGTACGAAGCCCCGTACCGGGAGGAATTCACCTGCCACCAGGTGGACGAGGAGACTCCTTCGGTCCTGCACTACACATCCGGAACAACCGGCAAACCCAAGGGAGCCCTGCACGTCCACGGCTCCATTCTGAGTCAGTTCCTGACCTCCAAGTGGGTGCTTGATTTGCGCGACGATGACGTCTACTGGTGCACCGCGGATCCCGGCTGGGTGACCGGCACATCTTATGGAATCATCGGCCCATGGAGCAATGGAGTCACGCAGACCGTGTTGGATGCGGGATTCAGCAGCGACAAATGGTACGCTTTCATCGCCCGGCACAAGGTAACTGTCTGGTACTCGGCACCCACCGCCATCCGGCTGCTGATGCGGGACGGGGAGGAACTGGTCCGTCAGCACGACCTGTCGTCACTGCGCCATCTCTGCAGCGTCGGCGAGCCACTCAATCCGGAAGCGGTGATCTGGTCGGAAAAGGCTTATGGTCTGGCCTTCCACGACACCTTCTGGCAGACGGAAACCGGCGCCATGGTCATCACCAACCTGCCCGGCATGAAGATCAAGCCCGGCTCCATGGGTAAACCATTCTTCGGCATAACGGCCGCCATCATCCACCCCGAGACCTACACACCGGTCGCCACGGGCGAAGTGGGACTGATCGGCCTCAAACCACCCTGGCCGTCCATGTTCAGAACCTACTGGAATAACGAG
>JAFGDC010000142.1 GCA_016932295.1 candidate division CSSED10-310 bacterium | reverse complement strand
CTTCACCATCATTTCGTTGGCTGCTTCCAGGCCCATTCCCGCCGGGTAATACCCCCCGTCGAATGGATTGTGCAGCGATGTCTGATCGGAACCCAACTCGACCGGCAGGCCGGCGGTCACAAGCTTTTCCCAGAGATCGACGATATTGCCGAGATACCCGATGGAGACCGCCTCGCGATTCCGCCGCGCCTTCTCGATCCGCGGCAGCAGCTTGTCCAGATTCGTTTCAACTTCCAGCAGCCAGCCCTGTCGATGGCGCTTGTACAACGCGCGCGGATTGATTTCCGCGACCACGGTGACCGTTCCGGCAATGACCCCCGCCTTGGCCTGAGCGCCGCTCATCCCGCCCAGTCCCGAGGAGACGAACAGGGTACCGGCCGGCGGCTGGTCAGGAGGCAATCCCAGATACTTGCGGGCGGCATTCAAAATGGTAATGGTGGTACCGTGCACAATCCCCTGCGGGCCGATATACATGAAGCTGCCGGCGGTCATCTGCCCGTAGGAAGTGACCCCCATGGCGCTGTAGCGCAGGTAATCCTCCGGGCCGGAATGGTTGGGTACCATCTGCCCGCATGTCACTACCAGGCGCGGCGCCGTGCGCGAGGAGGGGAACAGTCCCATCGGATGTCCGGAATAGAGCACCAGCGTCTGTTCGTCGGTCATCTCGCTGAGATACTGCATGGTGAGCAGATACTGCGCCCAGTTCTGGAAGGCCGTGCCGTTGCCTCCGTAAGTGATGAGTTCATGCGGGTGCTGCGCCACGGTGGGGTCCAGGTTGTTCTGGATCATCAGCATGATGGCGGCCGCCGCCCGGCAGCGCGCCGGATACTCGTCAATGGGTCGGGCATGCATCGGATACGACGGCCGGAATCGATACATATATATCCGGCCGCGTTCCCGCAACTCCCGGGCGAATTCATCCGCCAGCTCGTTGTGCCAGTCCCGGGGAAAATATCGCAGGGCGTTCATCACCGCCAGTTCCTTTTCCCGGTCATCCAGTACCAGTGGCCGCACTGGCGCATGGTCAACGGTATCATCCCAGGCCGGCGGTTCGGGGAGCCGCGCCGGTATACCCTGACGTATCATTTTATGAAACGTGCTGTTCATCGTTCTTCTCCTGGCGGCCGAAGCGCCGGCATGTCAAGGCCTGCCTTTCAGCGCCTTGCGCCATGGCAGACATGACAGCGCCATGTCCGCCGTGGGTGATCCATTCCGATGATAGTTCTCATCCAGGCCTGATTCAAGCCTTGCCGGTCACCCAAATCCACCGCATCCAATTGGGAGGGGTGTCAGGCTTGTATGGTTGCCGCATTTCAAGGGTTACAGCCCAGTCCCTGGAGCAATGTTCCCGTCAAAATTGAATCGACTTGACTGAAGAATAGATAAGCCGTCGTAAGGCATTGAGCACCAAAGCTCCGCCGCGAAGATTACAAGTTTCGGGGTACGACACCGCGTGGCGCCAGCGAAGGGAGCGCGTGGCGCCAGCCGCGCCCTGGTTTGAGCGGCGGGACCCGCCGCCACACCTCGTGGGGTTGCGCGTGGATTTTCTTACCAGCCTTTTGAGTGTCAACGCTTCTCATCGAAAAGCAGGGGGTACGACCCCGGAGGAATAGGCCTTGCGTCTTGGGACAAGAGCGCTGCTGGGAAGAGGGAGTCGTTAGGGCAGGTGCCGCTTCCAGGGTTGAGTCACTGCTGTCAAATCATCCCGTTAACGATATACTTACATCCATGTTGCGTGATTGCTGCGGTTCGCCGCAGGTGTGGCTTACAGGAGAGGATCATCATGAACGACCATCAATCGATCAAGGGACCATGGCTGAACCGCCTGGCCACGAGACTGCTGACCATGGTGCTCGCGGTGCTTCTCTACTGGCTTCTGGGATTCTTCGTGCAGGATATCAAGACCATCGAAGGACCGGAGTATACCGCCATCGAAAAAAACCATGTCAGCCAAACCATGGAAACCCGTGCCGTGGAGTTGGACGAGCGCCTTGCTGAGATCGACCGCCAGATTCAGAGTCTCTCCGAGGAGCGGCAGGTGACGGGCGACAGCTCGGAAAATCTGCGGCAGACCATGGGTCAACTGATCGATCTCAGGGCACTGAGCATCGAAAAGAGCGCGCAATTTTCCGAGGCCGAACAGAACAACCTGGCGGTCAGCCTGGCGGGATTCATCGGCAGTCAGCAGAAATACCAGGAATTGAACGCCCGTATATCGGAGCTGGTGGTGCAACGGCAAACGCTCCAGGATGAACGGCGGGATACGGAAACCGCCATCGAAAAACAGCGTGAACCGGCTCGCGAGGAATTTAAGGCTTTGAACAAGCGGCATCGGCTGAAGCTGGCCTTTCTGCAATTGCTCATCCTGGTGCCGCTGCTCTCGGCGGCGGCCATCCTGGTGGTCAGGAAGCGGTCCAGTCTCTATTTCCCCCTGTTCCTGGCGTTCACCACCGCGGCGACTCTCAAGGTAACCCTCGTCCTGCATGAATACTTTCCCGAGAAATATTTCAAATACATCCTGATCGGAGTGCTCATCATGGCGGTGGCGCGGGTGCTTGTCCATTTCATCCGGATGGCGGCCTTTCCCAAGGCTGAATGGCTTGCCGGACAATACCGTGAAGCGTACGAGCGGTTCCTCTGTCCGATATGTGAATTCCCCATCCGTATCGGTCCCCGACGGTTCCTCTACTGGACCCGCCGGACCGTCAAGAAGGCGTTGCCGGTACCCATGGGGGACGAGTCGGAAACCCCGTATACCTGCCCGGCATGCGGGACCGCCCTGTTCGAGGAGTGCGCCGATTGCGGCGCGATCCGCCATTCGCTGCTGGCCCATTGCCGGCACTGCGGCGCCCGCAAGGAATCGGTCGCGACCAGGTGACCCGCATGGTGCGCCGCCGAAGTGTGAGTTCAACGCCGGAAACGCCATCCTTTCCGTAGTGACGAGCCTGCTTGTCTGATGGCGGACAAGATCGAGTACGTTCCGCCGTGACATTGGGCAAGGCCACGCCGCTCTTGTATACTGCGCGGGAATGCCGGGCGACCGCCGCCGGTAACGAGGGTGACGGCGCCTGGTTGAAGCATCATCCAGTCATGACACGGGAGGCCCGCCACATGAACGATCAATGCACACTCGACGAACTTTGTATCAACACCATCCGATTCCTGGCCGCCGATGCGGTGGAGCAAGCCCACTCGGGTCATCCCGGCATGCCCATGGGGTTCGCGCCGGTTGGGTATGCGCTCTGGCGGCGGCATCTCACGTTCAATCCCCGCGATCCCAGGTGGCCGGATCGCGACCGCTTCGTGTTGTCCGCCGGGCATGGCTCCATGTTTCTGTATGCGCTGCTGCATTTGGTGGGATATGACCTGCCGATGGATGAACTGAAACGGTTCCGGCAGTGGGGCAGCCTGACTCCCGGGCATCCGGAGCCCGCCACGCCGGGGGTGGAGGTGACCACCGGCCCTCTGGGCCAGGGGCTGGCGAACGCCGTGGGCATGGCTATCGCGGAAGCACATCTGGCGGCACGGTTCAACCGGCCCGGCCATAGGATTGTGGATCATTTCACCTATGTCATCGCCGGTGACGGGGACATGATGGAGGGCGTGGGCATGGAAGCCTGCGCCCTGGCCGGTCATCTCCACCTGGGGAAACTGGTCGTGCTCTATGACTGCAACGGCACCACCCTGGCCGGCAGTGCGTCACTCTCCTTCACGGAGGATGTGCCGGCACGTTTCCGCGCCATGGGGTGGGAGGTTTTCACGGTGCCCGCCGCGCAGGATCTGGCGGCATTGGATCGTGCGTTGGACGAGGCGCGCGCGGACTCGACCCGGCCGTCTCTTATTGTAGTCAATTCAACCATCGGTTTTGGTGCGCCCACCAAGCAAGGTTCATACAAGGCGCACGGCGCTCCATTGGGTGCCGGGGAACTGGCGGGGGCGAAAGCGGCGCTGGGGTGGCCGCAGGAACCGGCGTTCCTGGTGCCCGACGAGGCCAGGGCGGTCTTTGCCGCGTCCGGCGTGGCCGGGACCGCGCGCCAGGCGGACTGGAACCGCGCAATGGAAGCGTACCGCGCGTCATATCCGGCGGAGGCATCGGAACTGGAGCGGCGCTGGCGCGGGGAACTGCCGGAAGGATGGGAACGGGCGCTGCCGGAGTTTGCTCCCGATGCCAGGGGGGTGGCCACCAGGAAAACATCCGAGCAGGTGCTGCAGCAGTTGGGAGAAGTGCTTCCCGAATTGATGGGCGGCTCGGCTGATCTGAATACCTCCGTGTTCACCTGGCTCAATGGGCTGGGTGATTTTCAGGCGCCTAGGGAAAAACCGGCGGTGGTCCAGGGAAGCGTCGGTGGACCATGGGGATACGATGGTCGCACCATCCATTTCGGGGTGCGCGAGCATGCCATGGGCGCCATCGCAAACGGCATGGCACTGCACGGCGGTATCATTCCGTTCACCGGCACTTTTTTCGTCTTCTCCGATTACATGCGGCCGCCCATGCGCCTGGCGGCACTGATGGGGATCAGGGTGGTGTTCGTGTTTACCCATGACAGCTTCCACGTCGGTGAGGACGGGCCGACCCACCAGCCGGTCGAGCACCTGGCGGCCTTGCGCGCGGTACCCAATCTCCACGTGATACGGCCGGCGGATGCCAACGAGGTGGTCGAAGCATGGCGGGTGGCGCTGACCACCACGACGGGTCCCACCGTCCTCGTGCTGAGTCGGCAGAATCTGCCCACCCTCGATCGGGGTGTCTTCGGTGCCGCAGCAGTGAACAAGGGCGCCTACGTGCTGTGGCAATCAGCCGGGTCGACACCTGATCTCGTGCTCATCGCATCCGGTTCGGAGG
>JAFGDC010000141.1 GCA_016932295.1 candidate division CSSED10-310 bacterium | reverse complement strand
CTTCCACGGCTGGACATGGATTCAAGGGGGATGCTTCTATGGCATTCCCCTGAGCAACTTCCGGGACTGGTTCCTGGTCTCATTCATCGCGGTGGCGCTCTTTCTCCTTGTGGAGAAAAAGAATCCAAACCAATCCCTGGCCAGCCGGCCGTTCTGGTTCAACCTGCCGGTCATCGGCTACAATTTCGCGTTTATCAACAACATCGCAGGCTGCCTGCAGATCGGCATTGACGCCGCCTGGGTCTTGCTGGTGTTCTGGTTTGCCCTCACCATCGCAACCATCATCCTGATCATACGCTCATGAGCCGCACCGAACGTCACGCCCCCTGGCTCGTTTTCACCCTGGCATTCGTCTTCTACTGCTATCACCTCCTCCCAACGGTGGGATTCATCGATGCACCGCGCTATACCTACAAGGCTTCCGTCCTGGAGCTGGGGATCCGCTCGATCGACCACCCCCTCTTCATCCTCCTGGCTCATCCACTGGCACATATACCAATTGGAAATCCAGCCTGGCGGGTGAATCTGGCCAGCGCCATCTTCGGCGCTGTCACCGCCGGCCTGCTCATGCTGCTTCTCCAGGAGCTGCTCCAGTCCAGGTTCGCCGCCGCCACCGCCGCCCTGGCCTCCATCACATCATGGAACCTTTGGTGGTCAAGCACCGAGGCTGAGGTCTACACACTCAATACGACCTTCCTCGTAGTAATCTACTGGCTGGTGCTGCGCTTCCTCCGCCGACGCGACGGCCGTTACCTGGCAGCGGCCTGCCTTGCCTGGGGTTTGAGCCTGGTAAACCACCAGACGATGGTCCTGCTGCTCCCCGCCATGGCACTCCTGATTATTGGAAGTATCACTCGATGTTTTTTACCCCCGCGTTCCGTGGTGGTTTTTGCCGCCTGGTTCCTCCTGGGATTTTCAATGTACTTGATCCTCATGGGCAGGCATGTTTGCTCCCATGGCATGGAAGCTGCGCTGGCAGCGGCTGCCGGTGGAGAATTCAATACCCGTATGCTGGTCTTTCCCGGGTGGCCGGCATTTTTCCAGTTCTTTCTCCGGGCGCTGGCGGTGATGCTGTGTAATTTCGATTGGATTCATTTCATGATCGGGTTCGGCGGTTTCAGCGTCTTGTGGAAGAGAGACCGGATGTTTTGCGGATTCCTCGGCGTCACCATGGCGAGTCATGCCTTGTTCTTCACCAGCTACCAAGTACCGGACCGTTTGTTTTTCTATCTGCCAATCTACATCAGTTTTGTGCCCGCCATCGGTGGCGGGATTCAGCGTTTATTGGCGGCCGCCGCCAATCATCCACGGCGCCGGCTGCTTTACATGACACTGGTAGCGCTGCCGGTGATCACCAAGCCGATCTCGTTCGCCAACTCGGTTGACGTTGTCGGGGAGTTCCTGGAAGCCAACAAGGACCGGATGGAGGATGTCTTTTTACCGCACATTCACGGCCGGGACGACATGCAGTACTACGTGTATCCGGGAAAACGACTGGTAACGGCTGGCGACTGGTACGGTGATGTGCTGGCCGGGGTCCCGCCCGATACGGTCCTGGTGGATGACTGGTATCACGGCTATGCAATCCTCGCTGATTATTTCCAGGGCGTGCTCCATATGCGGCCGGACGTGATGGTGCTGCGCTGGTTCGAGTTGTTCGGCGGCACGGAAGCGGACAAGGATGCATTGGAGGCCACTGTACGAGGGTATATCGGACGGCGCCCGGTGTGCATCACCACCACGGAGTATCCTATGTCGACATTGCTTGAGCGGTTGCTGCGGGACGACACGCTCACTATTGACCGATGCGGGGATCTGTATCGATTGACCACACGACCCATGGTGGATGTGCCTGCCTATCCGGATGACAAGCGATTGCATAAGCTCCAATGATGGTGTAAGAAGCCTGCTTGAGTCGAGTTAGTCAGGTACATCGGGATGATGGCGAGGCATGTAATGAAATATAAGCCGGTGACAACGATCCTTGTTCTGCTGGTGGTGGTATCGCGCTGGTATACGGCTGACGCCGAACCGGACACGGCCCCGGCGCGACTCAGCCTGGAGGAAGCGATCGCCTGTTCAGCATCGCGCAATCCCACCGTCATGATCGAAAACGAGAAGCGCACGGAAGCGCGCAGCACCATAAAATCGGCGCGTTCCGAAGCATTTCCGCAGATCCGCCTGGAAGCATACACCGGTAAGTACATGGATCCGGGATTACTGAACAGTTCCAGTTTCTCCGATTTCGGTGATATTCCCGGATTCAGCCTGGCGCCGGAGGCACAGCGCACTTCTTCGATGAGCGTGAATCTGAGCCAGTCACTGTTCACCTGGGGTCGTATTCCCAGCGCCATAGCAATCGCCAGGCTGCAGATCCGCAATACCGACCTGGCGCTCGATATCGCACGGCTCGATATCGCCGCCGAGGTGGCTCTGGCCTACTACCAGGTACTGCTATTCGAGGAGCAGCAGGAAGCGCTTACCACGGCGGTGGCGACCCAGCGCGAGCATGTGCAGATCACCCGCGACCGTTTCGATGTCGGTGATGCGACCCGATTGGATATGCTGCAGGCGGAGACCGCGGTCAAGAACCTGGAGCCGGAGTTGATCGTCGCTGCCACCCGGGTGAAACTGGCTCGCAACGGCTTGAACCTGTTGCTGGATCTCGACATGGAGCATCAACTGCAACTGACGGATTCATTACGGATAGATGACGGAGAATCCATCCCCCCCCTGGTGGAGTTGCAGGAGGCGGCGATTCGGCGACGGCCTGAGTTGCGGCAGATCGCCGTCTATACGGATATGCTGAAAAGACAGAAAAAGGTAGTGCTCTCCGACCTGAGACCGTCATTGTCACTGGTTGGTTCCTGGGGATACTCGGTTGCTGATGAGGAAAACCTGTTCAAGCATGATTACGAATCCTGGTCGGTCGGGGTGAGTCTCAGCTATCCGCTGTTCGATGGCTTGCGCACCAACGGCAGTCTCGGTGAAATAGAATCCCGCATGCGACAGCAGGAGTTGACTATGCACAGTGCGGAGCGGGCGATTGAACTCGAAGTCAAGTCGGCATACGAAGATTTGATTGCCGCCAGGGAGCGCTGCAGAGCCGGGAAGGGTGCCCTCGACCAGGCCCGGGAGGCCTTGCGGGTGGCCAGGGAAAGTTATGAAATCGGTGTGGCGCGGCAAATCGAGGTGCTGGATTCAGAGCGATATGAACGGCAGGCCCGGCTCACCCTGTCCGTCGCCAAGTACGACTACCTGGCTGCCATGATCAAGCTGAAGCACGGGACCGGGCTCACGTTGTTCCAAGCATTCACTGAACCGGTCGCGGTGGAGGGAGAATGAAAAGAATAAGGAAAGCGGGCGCCGCGGCGGTGCTCCTGTCGGTTCTATTCGGCTGTAGCCCGGGATCGGAAGAGAAGGCACCCCAGGCAACCTGTCAGCGCATAACCAATGTTGAGATCAGCCAGGTGGAGCCCCAGCAGTTCATCGAATCGATCGAACTGTACGGTACCGCCAAACCCTGGAGGGAAGTGGCCCTGGCCGCCCAGAATGCGGGTACCGTGGAAAAGTTGTATGCGGACAAGGGTGATCGCGTCGAGGCCGGCACGGTCCTTGCGGAAATAGACGCCTCGATGATCACCGCCCAGTTGAGTGAAGTGAGGGCATTGCTCAAGATGGCATCATCGGATTACGAGAAGAGCGAAAAGCTGTTCGAGAAGAAAGCCATCACCCGCCAGCAGTTCATCGCCGCCCAGAGCAGCTACGAGGCGGCGGAAGCGAAATTGAAGCAGATTGAGATCCTGTCCGATCGGGCCAGGGTAAAGGCGCCGGTGACCGGCATCGTGGTGGAACGATTCCTGGAAGTGGGTGAATATGCCGGCAGCGGCGAGAGATTGTTCATCGTACATCAGGATGATCCCATGAAGATCGAGGCGGGTTTGCCGGAAATAGACATCTCCTATTTCAACGAGGGAACGGAGGCGGAGGTCCGTTGCGATGCGCTGCCCGACGAGACGTTCATCGGCCGGATTGCGCGTATCAGTCCGGCGGTCAACGAAGCCACTCAGACCGTTACCCTGGAGATCGCCGTGGACAATGCCGCCAAGCGTATCCGCAGCGGCATGTCGGGACGCGTGAAGCTCATCAAGCGGATCTACCACGATGCGGTGGTGATCCCTCAAAGCGCCGTATTGGATACACCAGACGGGCAGACGGTATTCGTTTTCCGGGACGGAAAGGCAATCCTGCGGCAGGTTCGAACCGGTGCGATCCGGGATGAGTACACCCTTGTCACCGCTGGGCTCTCTATCGGAGAGCAGATCATCGTCGTGGGGCAACGCAATCTGATCGATGGTGAAACCGTTCGACTGATCCGGAACGGCGCTTCGGGAAGCTGAGGTACACTTTGTTCATCACCGATATCTCAATCAGGCATTCGCTCACGGTTTACGTCCTGATCGCCTTGCTGATCGTGTCCGGAATGCTTTCGTACATATCATTACCACGGGAAGCATCGCCGGACATCACCATCCCCTTCATCGTGGTTGCCACAGCCTATTTCGGAGTGTCGCCTGAAGATGTGGAAACGCTTGTCACCCAACCGCTTGAACGTGAACTGAAGGGGCTGGACAACCTGAAGGAGATGCGCTCCACTTCCAGCGAGGGCATGTCCATTATCACCGTGGAATTCCTGCCAAACTCCGACATCGATACGGCGCTGCAGAAAGTGCGTGACAAAATCGATCAAGCCAAAGGTGAGCTGCCGGACGACGTGGAAGATCCGCTCATCAACGAGATCAATTTCTCGGAATTCCCAATCCTGATCGTCAATCTTTCGGGTAACTTCGACCTGGTCAGACTCAAGGACATCGCCGATGACATTGAGGATGACATCAAATCCATACCCGGCGTGCTGGAAGTAACGGTGGCCGGCGGTCTGGAGCGCGAAGTGCAGATCGATGTGGATCCCGCCCGTTTGAATTCATACGGGGTCTCCCTGGGTGAGGTGGTGGATACCATCGCGCGTGAGAACGTCAACATCCCCAGCGGCAAGGTTGACCTCGGACGATACAAGTATTTGCTGAGAGTGCCCGGTGAAATCGAGGACCCTGCGGAAGTGATGGAATGGGTGGTGCGGTCGGTCAATGGAGATAACATCTATATCCGCGATCTCGCCACCGTCACTTTCGGATTCAAGGAACGGCAAACCATCTCCCGGGTCAACGGCAAGAACGCGGTGACCATTTCCATCTCCAAGCGCTCCGGAGAAAACCTGCTGCGCATCGCCAACGACATCAAGCAGTTGCTCGAAAAGAAAAGAGCGGCGTTACCCGGCGGCCTGGAGATCAGTTACAGCGTGGATGCATCGAAATATGTCACGCAGATGGTAAGCGATCTGGAGAACAACATCATCTCCGGCCTGTTGCTGGTCATCGCGGTGCTGTTCGTTGTGATGGGTCTGCGCAACGCGTTCTTCGTGGCACTTGCCATCCCCTTTTCCATGCTCATCTCCTTCATCGTTATCCAGGCATGGGGCGTCACGCTCAACATGGTGGTCATGTTCAGCCTGATCCTGGCCCTGGGCATGCTGGTGGACAACGCGATAGTGATCGTCGAAAACATCTACCGTCACACCCAGCTTGGAAAGGATCGGAAAGAAGCCGCCCGGATCGGCGTGCAGGAGGTCGCCTGGCCCATCATCACATCTACGATAACCACCCTGTGCGCCTTCATTCCCCTGCTGTTCTGGCCAGGGATCGTCGGGGAGTTCATGAGCTTCCTTCCCTTCACCCTGATCATCACCCTCAGCGCGTCACTGTTCGTGGCCATGGTGTTCAACCCGGTTATCTGCGCCAACTTCATGAAAATAGGCATCAGCAACGGCACCAACAGATCGTCCGGTTGGTTCGGCCGCTTTCTTGCCGGTTACCGCGCCGTCCTGGTCTGGGCTCTGCGACATCGAGCCCTCACATTGGTCAGCGTTGTGGTCATGCTCATCATCACGGTCATGGCCTACAGCGTGCTTAATCACGGCCTGGAGTTCTTCCCCAACGTCGAGCCGAGTAACTTGTACGTTGAAATCGAGGCGCCCTCGGGGGTTAACCTGGAATCTTCCGATGCCATCACCAGGACAGTGGAAGAACGGGTTGCCAGCGCACCGGACCTGGAGTCATACGTTGCAACTGTCGGCGCTTCAGGCGGCAGCGGGGCCATCCCAGGCGGCAGTGTCACGCATAAGAGCCGAGTGGCCGTAGACCTGGTTGACCGTGAACTCCGCCGGCAGTCATCACTCGAGACGCTCACTCAGATCAGGGACATGCTCAACGACATGACCGGAGTGGAGATAGAAGTGGTAAAAGAGGAGATGGGGCCGCCCACCGGCTCGGCAATCAGCATCGAGGTAATCGGTACGAATTTCAGGATGCTGGGCGAACTTTCCGAACGGATCAAGAAGATGCTGTGCCAGATCCAGGGTGTGATCAATATAAAGGACGACTTCGATGCCGGCAGCCCCGAGCTGCAGATACTGGTGCAGCGCGACAAGGCCGCTCGCATGGGATTGAGCACCAGGGACATCGCCCTGACCTTGCGCACCGCGGTGAACGGCACCGAGGCATCCAAATACCGGGTCGGCGAGGACGAGTATGATATCACGGTACGCTTCAGGGAATCGGCCAGGTCATCGGTTCAGGATCTCAGGAATATCCGGGTGCCGTCACGGGGCGGTCTCGTCCCCCTGGCCAACCTGGCGACCCTGAAGGTCACCAGCGGACCCGGCGCCGTGCGACACAAGGATATCGACCGCGTGGTGTCGGTCACCGCCGATGTTGCCGAGGGATACAATGCCAACGACCTGCGAGTGACCGCTGCGACCAGGCTACGGGACATTCCACTGCCGCCTGGTTACGCCACTCGCTTCAGCGGCGAGGATGAAGAACAGCGCGAGGCCATGAGCTTCCTGTCGAAGGCGTTCATGATCGCGCTATTCCTCATCGCGCTTGTCCTCATCACCCAGTTCGACTCCCTAACCATGCCGTTCACGATCCTCATCTCCATCATCCTGTCCTTCACTGGTGTGCTGTGGGGCCTGGTTCTTCTGGCCAAACCATTCACGATCATCATGACCGGCATCGGCGTCATATCCCTTGCCGGCGTCGTGGTGAACAATGCCATCGTTCTCATCGATTTCATCCGGCAACTCCGCGCTCAGGGCATGAAGAAAAGTGAAGCCATCGTTGAAGCCGGAACCATACGAGCCAGACCCGTTCTGCTCACCGCGGTGACCACCATCCTGGGATTGATCCCTCTCACCACCGGTGTAGACTTCAATTTCCACACGTTCCGACTCGATCTGCACGGCGAGAGCAGCCAATGGTGGGGACCGATGGGCGCCGCGGTGATCTTCGGTCTCGCCTTCGCCACCATCCTCACGCTGGTCGTCGTCCCGGTGCTGTACTCACTCCTGGAGCGCGAATAATACGACGCTGACGCTACCGGTGCCGGCAGCCGGCGCCCCGGCTGCCTCATACCCGTTCAGCGCATCTTTTTCCCATCGGATGCACAATCGCATTCCTATTTCCGGCGCAGTGCTGAGCCGGGATTCGGACAAACGGCATCCGGCACGCCACCTCCATACCACCTCTGGCATAGCACCTCTGGCACATACCATTCGGCAAACAGGCACCGGAGCTGAAACAGTCGCTCGAACAGGATCAACTGAAATGCATGGCCGCGCATTTCCGTATGAATCATGACCGCGCGGTGATCGAATTTGACCTCCATCGGTTTGATTTCGTATCGAACCAGGCTATATTGATCACAGGCATACATTGATAGATACATAGGAAAGGAAAGGATCATGACGCGTTGTTGCTCTTCGAGGCTTCCCAGGTATTACGGTCTGTTGTTACTCTCCGGGTTCTTCCTCTCCATCAGCTCTGGAATGACCGGCCATGCGGTGGCGGCGGATCTTTACGTGGATCATGTGAACGGGTTGGATTCTCACGACGGCGCATCATGGGAAGATGCCTTCGCCACTATCGGCCGAGGCCTGGCAGCCGCCGTCAACGGTGATGTGGTTCATGTGGCCGCTGCTGTTTACGAGGAGAACCTTGTCCTGGTTGCAGGAGTGACGCTGATGGGCGGTTATCCGGCCGGCGGCGGCGACCGAGACTGGCTGGAGAACGAGACGATCATCGACGGCGCCGGGATCGACCGCTGTGTGTTCGGCGCTCAGGATGCGTTGTTGGAGGGTTTCATTCTGCAAAACGGGTACGGTGTTTCCGGCGGTGGGGTCCAGCATGATTTCATCAGTATGACGGTCCGTGACTGTATCATAAGGAACTGCCTGGCTGACGGCGGTAACCCGGAAGGGGGCGCCGGCATGCATTTCATCAATTCGGATTCCTGCATCGAACATTGCCGATTCGAATCCAACCTGTTATCCATCGATCCCGAAAATGTCCACACCGAGGTCGCCGGTGCCGGCGTGCTCATGTGGACATCCTCGCCCACTTTCTTGAACTGCGAATTCATCGACAACCACAACGTCGATGTGACCGGCACGAGGGTGCGTATCGGTGGCGGCGCTTGGTGCATTGTCAGCTCACCCATTTTCCGCGGCTGCCGCTTCGAGGGCAATTCAGCCATGTATGGAGGTGGTCTCGGATGGTGGCATGAAACCATCCCCGAGGTTGAGGATTGCGTGTTCATCGGTAACGAAGCCGACGAGGGTGGTGGCGGCGTATGCGCCATCTACTACAATTGGGGACCGCAGGATACCCACTTCCCCATTCGCGACTGCGTGATTCAAGACAACATCGCCTACACCGGCGGCGGGGTGCTGGCGTTGCGGAATGTCAAGCTGCGCCTCGACAACTGCCTTATTACCGGCAACACCGCCATGGAGGAGGGAGGGGGCATATTCGCCTGTATCCAGGCCGATGTCATCGTCGAAAATTGCACGATCGCCGGGAACCGCTCACAGCATCTCGATCACGGTGCGGGACTGTTCTGTTGCGACGAATCCAAATTCCTGCTGGTGGACAGCATCGTCGCCTTCAACATGGGAGCCGAGGGAATTTACTACGATGGACCGTTTCCGTTTCAGAACATCATCATCGACCATTGCGATTTCTATGAAAATGAGATGGGCGATTATTGTCCGGAGATTGTGGACAGAACGGGGATCATGGGCAATATTTCCGCCGACCCCCTGTTCTTTTCAGGCCAGGACTCCGACTATTACCTTTCCGAACCAGCCACGGCGGATCCGGATCAGTCCCAACTTGGCCGGTCTCCCTGTATCGATGCGGGTCTGGGCACCACCAACGGAACCGCCGCCAGGTTGAGGACGGTTCGTACGGATCTCGCCAAGGATTCCGGGGTGATGGACATGGGGTATCATCATTTCCGAAAGGGGCCGTATGTCCTCGCCAGGAATCCTGGTCTCGATGCAGCCGGCGTGCCTGTCGACACCCCGCTTGAACTGTATGTCAGAGACCGCACCGCGGCCATCGATCCCGACAGCATCGCAATCATGGTTAACGGCGTTACCCAGGACATCGAGTTGATGCCTGATTATCTCGGGTACTATATAACTTGCGCTCCTGCCGGATACTCTCCATGCGAAGAAGTGGAAGTGGTGGTGGAGGCGACGGATTTGGCCGATCCGCCAGTCAGCATGATCGGTTACGAGTATTGGTTCACGACCGAGGGGTGCACGCCGACCCCGGTTCCGTCCCCCACGCCGCCGCCGCCAGCCGGTCCGCCCGGCGTGGAATTACTCTGCGGGGAAGACGCATTCGCCGCAGGTGAAGTCATGCATATGCGATACCTCCTGTCCAATCCCAATTTCACTCCGGTCCTCTTCGACCTGCATATCGCCCTCGAGGCGTACGGCGAGTTTTATTTCTTCCCTTATTGGGATGCGGATCTGCATCCACTGCTCACCCGACTCGGCGCTGGCGCCCATCAAGAACACGACCTGCTGTATGTACAACTACCAGCAGATCTGGAGCCGGCCGGACCGTTCACCATGTACGCAGTCCTTACGCTGCCGGAAACCTTCGAGGTGACCGGTGAGATAGCCCTGTTTGAATTCGAGTTCGAGTAGGAGTTGGTTTAAATGACGAGATTATCTTTCGTTATAGTAACAGGAGCGCTCGGCTTGCTGCCCATCGTTGCCGGCGCGTCGGCGACGCTCCACGTACCTGCCGGTTATGCAACGATCCAGGCAGCCATTGACGCGGCCAATGAAGGCGATGTGATTTCCGTCGCTCCCGGGACCTACCAGGAAGAAATCGACTTCCATGGCAAGAACATCATGGTCCGCGCCGCGCAGGGTCCGGCCGTCACGCACCTGCGCGGTGACGATGACGGCATCGTAGTCAGTTTCGTCAGCGGTGAGAGCAGTGCCGCAGTTCTGGACGGCTTCACCATCAGTCACGGCTACGGCGGTTATGGTGGCGCCGTACAATGCGACGGCGCATCTCCGCTGATCAGGGGCAATGTCATAGAGTGCAACGGCAGTGTCTACAAGGGCAGCGGGATAGCCATGTTGAACGGTTCCCACGCCTGCATCGAGCACAATTGTATCCGTGGCAACTACGCCGAATGGAAAGGTGCAGCGATCTCCTCCAATGATTCCGAACCAATCATCAAAAACAATCTGATCATCGACAACTACTCTGAATATCAGGGCGGAGCGCTTTATGGACGCAACAGTCTCTTCACCCTGCAAAACAACACCATCGCCGCCAATCATTCGGGCTCCCGCGGCGGCGCGGGTCTTTTCGGCATCGACTGCGGTCTCGTGGCTGCCAACAACATAATCGCCGACAATACCGGTGGGCCGGATAGCGGGCAAGGCATATACCTGGAGGGTACAGTATCGACCTATGAAACGGCCTGCAATGACTTCTGGAACAACCAGGGAGGTCCCTGCGGCGGCGAAGCCATCCCCGGAGCCACCGATCTCAACGTCGATCCCCGCTTCGCTCCCGGTCCAAACGGCAATCACTATCTGAAGCACGATGCCGCCGGCAATCCCTTGAGCCCTTGCGTCGATGCCGGCAGTTGCACATCCGCTGACCTGGAATTGGACGAGTACTGCACCAGGTTCGATCTCCTGCCCGATGCGGGGATCATCGATCTCGGCTTCCATTATCCGCAGCCGGAACACCTTGATTCAACCTGGTTGATGGTGGTACTCAACCAGGAGCAGTACTATCCGGACGATCCGTTCACCATGATCGCACTGCTCAATAATCCAGGTACCGCCCTCGATGGTACAGTGGCCGTTGTGCTGCAGGCAATGGATACCTATTTCTTCTGGCCGGACTGGACTGAGACGGTGTTCCTCCCCGCAATTGCATTGCCACCTGCCGCCAGGTTCGGTGCCGAACTCCTTTCATTCCAGTGGCCGACGGGGGTCGGAACAGGTGAGATGATTATCTGGTCAGCGCTTTTCAATGGTGATCCGCTGACCGACAACCTGCTCAGCATTCATGATCATTCCTTCACGTACACTGACTGAACCGGTTGCATTTCTCGTTGAGCACCATGCCGATGGTGACTCGCATCGGAGCTGAGGATGGATCCTAGCGGCGGCCGCCGCCGTCACGCCGTCGGGCCAGCAGACGCAGGCGGGCCGCCCAGAGGAAAGCCATGATCGACGGCTCCCGGTAGTCGGGATAGGTCCAGGGCAGGACCACCCATTCGTTCCTCGCGGCCAACAGGGTTATTTCGGCAAAGACCGAATCCCCCAGGTATATCCGGTGAGAGAAATCCTTGAATGTCGCGAGCAACAGGTTCGCCGGCGTGATGTACCCTGGATCGAGATTGACGAGCCGGCACGACCTGCCGGCGCCTGGTCGCGCGAGGTGCTGTTCGATGGAGGCGCATTGGTGCTTGATCGATACAATCCTGTCCCGGTCCGCCAGATCCTGGAACACGACGTATCGTTTGAACAATGGCTCCCCCATTTCCGCCCGGTAATAGGTGCTGTGAGTGAAATGCGCAGACTCCGTCGCTTCGTCCAGTGGACCAAGAAACCGCTCCACCTGTTCGATGGCATTATCCGCCGCCTCCCGATCGCTGTAGAGCAACGCCAGGAAGGGCATGGCCGGTTCCGGGAGCCGCGCATTCGCCATGATATACCTCCGCCCGAATTGTAGCATCACGCCGCCGCTGCTGACAGGTGCATCTGGTTCGAATCGGCTGCTCATGTCCATGATCCGGAGCGGAGTGCCGCCGCCAGCGCAGGGCTCGTTCTTTCCAATGGTTCATGCAGCGGGATCCCCATGAATCGATGGAGAGTGGTAATTACCTCACCAGGGGGTCGTACCCGTAATCTTGTAATCTTCGCCGCGAAGCGTTGGCAGTCAAGGCATGGCGGTGGCTGCTTTTCCCCAATCAAGTCGATTCGCTGATTTTGACAGGCATATTGTACGTGGTTGTAGCAATGATCTCCGTGGACGGAGGGAGGATCCGGGGACGAAGCTGTACCTTGAAATGCGCCCATCGGGTCAGCATTCCACCACTCCCCGTCATTGGCGGTGGATTGAGAGGTCATCGAACGGCTTGCCCCAAGACCCGGCATAACCGTATACTGAAAAAGCACCTGTCTGATTCCGGCGCGCAGGCGCGGCAGGTTCCCGAAGCATGGCGCGGTCGGATGAAGGACATGATTACCTGGTGGAAGTGATGAAACCACCGTGTCCCGCCGGGCCAGTGGATGTTTGTCGTGGATGTTTGCAATGGATGTTTGATGGAATAGACGGTTGATGGAATGGATGTCTGGCGGAAGAAGCTTGATCGGAGGAAAGGAATGATTATGCGGAAACTACTATGTGTTTTTCTCGGAATAGTGCTGCTATCCGTCGGTGTGGGTGCCGCGGATTACCGCCACAGTCTCGGGTTCGGCGCGCATTATTTTAAAAGTCTCGGCGACATCAAGGATGAGGAGGGATTTGACGAGGATGGTCTGGCGTACAACGTCTCCTACCGCGTCAAACTGGGACTCCTCTCGATCGAAGGCATGCTGCAATTGTTTCCCGATGGTTACTACAATGCCGAGACAGCATTCTCTCCAAAGCTGTTTTTGCTTGTAGGCAGTAATCTTTACGGTGGAGTCGGCGTGTTCAGCAACTATGTCAAGTGGCGCGAGAACGAAGCGCTCGGCATCGAAAGCGGGTCGGAATGGACCGATCCGGCCTATCAACTGCGCGCCGGTCTGGAGCTGGAACTCATCATGGATCTGCTCAGCATTGACATCAATGCCAACTACATTTTTATCGAGTGGAACGAAGTGGAGGAATTCAACGAGGACGAATTGCAGTTCGGCGCCGGTCTCAGATTGTATCTTTGAGTCAATGCCCGGCAGGGTCGCCCGTCACCTTCAGGTCCGCAGGTAACCGGGAGGCGTCCCCCAACCATCGTCGAATTCATTATCCTTTTGAATAAGCAGAATCACCCCGCCATGCCTTTCATCGCCACCAGTGGGAGGTGCCATTGCCGAGGACCGGCTGCCGGGTTGTATTGAATGCACCATCCAGAAGCAGCCGTTGACCACTCCGGGAAATGCAGGCTGAAGATCTGGGGTGGTGCATAGTGTCGTGCCGAACGTTGATTATCGCTACAAAGTGGGGTGCGCGCTGCAATCAGCAGTTGAAATACAGTTGGTACTCGTAAGGGGTGGGTCGCAGGCTGATGGGTCTGACATCGCTGTTCAGGTGAAGCTGGATCCAACGCGTGATGAGATCTTCACTGAACACCGGTTCTTCGCATCCCGAGCCGGGCAGACTGACCTGTTTGCACAAATAATCGCGATCCGCCGCCAACGCCCCCAGCGCAGCCTCGAGATTGGCGGGCACCTGTTCGATGAGCTGCTGCATTTCCGCTGATTCATCTTCCAGCCGACCTCTCACTGGGCCGATGTACTTGCGGGGGCCGCTGTCCGGATCGAGCAACGCCTGTGGCGTCAGGGATCTTTCCAGACCATCGAGGGCGGCCATGAGTATCGCCGCTGCCGCCAGGTGAATGTTGCAGCTCGCATCGGGAGAGCGGAACTCCATGCGCTTCGTGGTTGACGTCCTGGCGTACTTGGGGATCCGGATGGCGGCGCAACGATTGGCAGAGGAGAAATACAACTGGGTGGGGGCTTCATGACCGGGCACCAGGCGGCGATAGGAGTTGGTGGATGGATTGGTGAATCCCAGCAGGCTGCGGCCGTGATCCAGAAGCCCGGCGATGAACGCGATTCCCATGTCACTCAGGTCGGCGTAATCGGCGCCGTCCTTATAGAACATGGAGTTGCCTTGTTGATCGACGAGGAACATGTGAATGTGCATTCCATTGCCCGGTTCGCCAAAGAGCGGTTTCGGCATGAAGGTGGCCACCAGGTTGTGGCGAGCGGCCACGTTCTTGACTATGTACTTGAGCAGGAAGAAGTCATCGCACATGCGCAGCAGCCCGTTGAATCCCAGTTCAATCTCCTGCTGTGATGCACCGCCCACCTCGTGATGATGGTATTTCGTAAGGATTCCGCATTCTTCGAGCACCTCGCAGATTTCCGAGCGAATCTCATAATACCTGTCCCCGGGCGGACAGCGGTGATAGCCGTCCGTAATGCCCAGCCGATAGACGGTCTCGCTGCCGGACGGCAGCGGTGCATCGCGGATCACCTCCTGGCTCTGCACCGAGAATGAAGCCAGATTCGAAGCGTTGTTGAAAGAAACTTGGTCAAACAGGAAGAACTCGGCTTCCGGGCTCATCCGCACATCTAGACCACCGGTGATGGTCCTCAGGTAGATTTCCGCTTTCTGAGCAATAAAACGGGGATCACTGGGAAAGCGACGCTCCGGTCGATCGGCCTCGACGATATTGCAGAGGAAACTGAGCGTCGGTGATTCCCAGAATGGATCCAGGAACGCCACCTGCAGATCCGGAATGATGCTGAGATCCCCGGATTCCGTGCTGCGGAACTTAGTGACGCTGGAGCCATCGAAGCCAATGCCATCGATGAAGACCGACGCATCGCATGCAGTGGCGGAAAGGGTCACATGTCGGGGTTGACCGTACAAATCGATGAATTTCAGGTCCACCATCTGTATCTTGTTCCGCTGAATGTATTGAATGGCCTCATCCTTGGAATCGAAAAACAACCGCCTGTTCACTGGCACCCTCCTCCCGGGTTTCACGAACGAGATCAATAATCGGCATACTCTTCTATAACACCACCCACAACCAGTGGCAAGCCGCAGCGCCCCCCCCTGGCGAGCGGCATTGCTCCTGATCCCAGGGCAGGAACATCCCGATATGAGCCTTGACCGCCTTCCCGGCATTGTATACTGTAGAGCTGTTGAACCTCGAACCAGGAGTCATCGATGAAATACATCCTGCTACCCTGTTTAATCGCAGCCCTACTGCTCACTCCCCGGGTGACGGCGGATAAGGGAAAGATCTACATTGTCAGATTGTCCAATAACCGCGATCTTTTGGCCGAGGATTTCACGATCAACGAAAAGTTCGACTCCCTGACCCTGAAAAGCATGAAGACTGGATTCACTTCCACGCTGCCCCTCGAGCGCATCTCATCCATCGAAGTGGCGCACAGGGTCGATATCGAACATGGGGCTATTGAGATCGAGGCCTTGTTCACCAATGAAATGTCGATCGCCAACAAGATCGACGACGGAGGGATTCCCTGCACATTCTATGTCACCTCCGGAACAGGAAGCGGTTCGTCACGCCGCGCAACCAGTTCTTCCAAGACCACCAGCTCAAAACGATCCAGCAGCGGCAGTACCGGTTCAGGCAGCTCGAACCGCTCCTCCAACAGCTCGAAATCCAGCAGCGGTTCCAGCAGCTCATTCAGCACCAACCGCAACAACAGCTCTTCAAGGTCCTCGTCGAGTTCATCCGGTTCCAGCGCGGATGCATTCATGGACATCTTCTTCCGTTAAGACGTTTTTTTTGAAATCCTCGTTGTCCGGCGTCATTACCCCCCGAAGCGTCATGGTTCGCAGTTCGGAAACGAGCGCCATTTTCCTTGTCAGATGCGATCGATGGATCAGGCGGGGGGCATCCCATGCGCCGCAAGGCTAATCCCGTAGAATAAAGAGCAGCTCACGGAAGGAATCGGGAACGCGGAACCATCCGTCGATAGCACCATTGCTCCGGATCGTTTCCGGTCTCCCCATCATACCCGCACAGCATCGTTGGTTTACTCCGATTCGATTTCAGCAGCGAGCGGAAATAAGCGCACGTCCTCGATGGAGTGTTTCTCGAGTGCGAGCATGAGCAGTCTGTCAAATCCCAGGGCATTGCCGCCTGCCGGTGGAATGCCGGCACGCATCGCATCGAGAAATCGTGAATCCAGGGGGATCCCGCCGAGCGGATACTTGATATGCCGATCGCGTTCGAAACGGAAGAGTTGTTCGGACCTGTCGTTCAGTTCCGAATAGCCGTTACACAATTCGATCCCCGCGATGTACAACTCGAATCGTTCCACCAGATGAGGCGATCCGTCCCTGGCCCGGGCCATGGCGCCAAGGCAACGAGGGTAGTCAATCACGAAGATGGGCGCGGGCCAGCCCAGGTCACCTTCCACGGCATGAACAAACACGCGCAGCAGCAAATCCTCGAGCGTATCATCGGGCGCGGTATGCAATCCTTTCTCCCGCAGGAGCCGTGAAACGCGCTTCGGAGTTTCGATCCCTTCGAGATCCAGCCCCACTGCCTGCTCGATGAGCCCAAAAAACGGCTCTCGTCGCCATCCTCCCGTCAAGTCCAGCCGCCGTCCATCCCTTTCCAGGACGCCATCCAGCCTGGGAAGCAGCACTGACCTGACAAGCGCTTCGGTGGTTGTCATGACCGCCTGGTAGTCGGTATATGCCTCGTACCACTCGATTCCCGTGAATTCAGGATTGTGCAGCCGGCCGCATTCGCCATCCCTGAAAAAGGTGCAGATCTGAAAGATACGTTCGCAGCCGGCGCTCAACAATCGTTTCATATGCGTTTCCGGTGATGTATGGAGGAACAGCGGCACCGGCTCGCCGACCTCCGGGTGGAACCGCGTTTCGAAACATCGGATCGCCGGCGTCAGATCCGGTGCGGGAGTCAGTGCCGGCGTCTCCACTTCCAGGAAATCTCTGGCCGTGAAAAAAGCGCGAATTTCCGCCAGACAGCGCATGCGCTCCCGCAATACCTGTATTGGTGGAAATGATTCGATTGATCCTGACGACTTGGTATGTACCTGGAACTCCGTGACATTGAATCCTGACCTGGTTCCCATGCCATGAACGCTGACCAGGTCTCCGGCGGCACAGGAGTCGACCCGGGTATCGAAATGCAGCGGTATGGTGCCACTCGCATCCTGCAATGCCAGGCGACCGCTGCCGGCGGCAACGACTCGACCCGCCAGTACGGCCTGGTGCTGCACGTTCGTCATCTCTCCGATCCTGGCGGTTCGAAACCGGCGCTCCTCCATCTGTCACTCCCTCCTCTACTTCTCCGCTCCTGTACCGATCGCGTACATGGTGCGCATTCTACCATGTTCAATCCGCGGAGGCATCGATGTCTCCCCTGGGAGTGTTCCTTATGCATGCGTCTTGAAAATATCCGGGCAAATCAGGTGGGTCGGTATTGAGATTGAACGCAGCCAACTGGATGTGGGGGATGTCACAATCCGCCTTGACCACCTTACGTTCATGACGTATGCTTGCTAAGATTTGCAGGGAGTAGGAAGTTGAAGTTACGAGCTGAACGAATTGAATATCTTGCCGAGATCATTATCAACAAGCTGTTACGCGAGGAGATGATCATTCTGGACGACATCGCGGCGGGCAAGTCAAAAGTTGCGCAGATCATCACCAGTGACCTCATGATCGAGGACAACCTGGACGAAGAGGTGCGGGCGATACTGGAGGAGCACGCCGATGAACTCGACCGGCAGCGGATCCCGTATCACGAGATGTTCAAGGCAATCAAGGACAAGCTGGCCAAGGATCGCAATCTGATCCTCTGAGCGGAGAGGCTGTTGTCATGAAATTGAGTCCAATCAAAATCAACAAGATTTCTCATGAAATAGTCAATGGAATGGAAACAGACGACAACTTCGATTTCATCGCCACGGAGAACGATGTTCGCCTGCGCATCAAGGCCATCATCATGGAAGAGCTGCGTCTTGATGACGATATCGACGAAGGAGTGCGCGACGCGATTGATTCCATGTCCCGCAGGATTCCTGAGGGCAGCAAGGAGTGGGAGCTGCTCTATGGCCGGATGTATAATGAAGAGATGAACAAACGCCGTAAATTCTGATCGAGCCGGCGGATACTAGGGACTTTGAACCACTTTTTCATGACCATCTTCACCAGGCATATTTACCAGCTCAACGAATCCTTTTCCCAGTACCGAATCGGCCAAATGTCGATATGACAGACAACCGATTCGTTTGAGCTGGTCGCGCCGGGAGGGATGCGCCAGGTACTGAAGCAAGGCGTGGGTTGCATTGGGATCGGAAGCGAACCTGGTCATCGCGGCGCGCACCACGACCACACCCGTTGACTCATTTTCAGGCAGCGGGACAAGATCCATTACCCGGCTGTGCAGAAAATGCAGGAACCGGTAGCCGATTATCGTATGCAATTGATTGCCGTGCAGCAGTTCAATGAGTTCCTCAAGGGGGGCTTGGCGCAGTTCGCGCCGGTCGAGCTTTTTCTTCAACAAATCGTAATCCTTGAGTACGCCACCCGCCAGTGCTCCCATGGCGCTGTAACTGGGCGGTTCCACTCCCACCATCAGTCCTTCCCTGCCGACATCGGCCAGACCTACCACGGCGCCAGGATTCCCCTTGGCCACCAGGAGCGCGGGTACCAGATACAGTAATTCGAATATGTGTGTCTCGCCACGCAGCAGAAGATCACCGCTCAACAAGCGTTCGGTGACGCCGATATCCTCATAGATCACTGCGTGACCTGCCGGTGTTTCCGCGAGTCTTTCCGCCATTTCCAGGCTGTTGCAGGAAATCCGCCGCACCTCGATACCGAAGGCGTGCTGGAATGAATCCATGAGTGGTTCGAGCACTGGCCGCAGGACCTCGGGCAGGAAACAGACCACCGACTCTCCGGTAAAGCCGGGTGCCCCGGCGCGATTGGTGTTGTAAGTGACGATGCCGCCAAGCAGGCAGATGCCCACTGCGGCCACCAGTATCTTCAGATCGGACTTTTTAACCACCATTCAGATTCTCCACGGACCAGCAGTCGTATGTTGAATCGGAACGACTATACACATAATCCGTTCTCTTGCAAACGGTTCGGCGCGGTTTTCGGTCCAGCCCGAAGCCGGCCGACGGCGGGAAAAGACCAATCCAGGGCCGGTTTCGAATATCAGGTTTGAAGAGGCTGGCATGAGGAGGTTGATTTGTCGATGCTTGAAGATGCCGGTGCGGATGGTTACTATTGATGCAGCCTCTCACATGGATGCCCTGGTACCGAGTGGTCTGTATCTCGGCTCCGCGAAATTGGCGCTGCCGGAACATCGTACAACCCGTGAAAGGAGTCGGACCGATGAGAAAGTTGTTGTTCATTGGGATAGTGGCGGTGGTCATCGCCACTCAGGCCATGGCCTCTTCGGTGGTGTATGACCTGACACTCGAACCTGGATACTTCGAAGTGCAGGTGACCCAGGATATGGACACGCCGATACCACGCTTCGCCCGTTTCCTGTCATCCTCCGAGATGACCATGGTGTCGGACGAATATGCCTATGAAGTCGCCTCCGGGATGGAACTCGATACGGAAGTGATAACCCGTGAACGGGCGATGGTCCGCACGGATCTGCGCAACATTCCGGCTGCCGATGGGGCCGAGGTGGTGATGGGCGCTTGGTACAATGATTTCGACAGTCTCCAGTACGCCGGTGATCGTTTGTTGTTCAGTCGCACCACGAACATTAAAGACATTTACATTGCACTGCCGGAAAACTATGCGGTCATCTACCTGGATCAGCCAGCCACCATTGCGTACAGTGATGAGGACAGGGTGATAGTACACGTGGTCAATCAGGAGCGCCGTCAGATCGACCTGAAGATCGTGGCCACTCGTTTCTGGGGCGAGACCATCAATCCCCCGGAACGTCTCTCCGCGGTTGCCCGATAGTGCCGGCGTGAACGGAATCGGGACGTATTATGAGCGGATCACGGTTTATCGACCGCAGGTTAGGTGTTGATTTGCATCTCGATGCCGCACTCTTTTTCCTGGTGCTGGTGTTCCTTCTCGGACTTGGCATCTGCAGCGCTCTCGGCGAGGCCAGGAAAACCCCGGCATGTATCATCGATATCGACGGAACGGTCGCGGATGAAACCCGCCGCCGGGAAACAGCCACCGATGCGAAAGGCAGCCTTGATTGGCAGCAGTATTTCCTTCCCGACAGGATTGCCTGGGATCAGCCGATTCCAGGCGCGAAGCAGGTATTGGATGAATTCGTTCACCGCGGCATCTCGATAATCTACCTGAGCAGCAGGGAGGACACGCTCCAGCAGGCTACGGAGAACTGGCTTAAGGAACACGGATTCCCATCCGGGCAGGTGCTGTTGCGACCCCGGTACGGCAAAACGCTCGAATTTAAAGTGGAACGGGTGAGCGCGCTGCGGTCCAGGTTTGACATTCTGTTCGGCATCGGTGACCGCGAATCGGACAAATCAGCGTATGAGATGGCCGGAGTCCGGGCGTTGCTCCTGGATTCTCCTACCCGGGAAGGGTGGGAACGGGTTCTGGCGGCGTTGGCGGGCGTACTGCCGCCCACGCCGGAAGACGGCGATGCGGCGGCTCGGGTTGAGGGTGGGGAGACCACCGAACAATAGGAATCGGATCAACCTTTTCATTGAGTGAGGGAGTGGAGATGAATGTCGTTTTTTTAATCGGACGCCTGGGAGCGGATCCGGAGATTCGTTTTTTACCGAGTGGCGCACAGATCGCCAAGATGCGGCTTGCGGTGAGTGATCGTTGGACCGACAAAGCGTCTGGACAGCGCCAGGAAAAAACCCATTGGATCGGGTTGACCGCCTTTGGAAAGACCGCTGATGTGATCAGCAGGTATGTCAAGAAAGGGCACAAGATCGCCATCCGTGGCGCATTGGAATACCGGGAATGGACGGACAACCGCGACGGCGGTAAGCGTAGCATGTTGGAGGTCAAGGTGATGGAACTGGAAATGCTCACGCCACGTGGCGATTCGGGTCCCGGACCACATGCCGGCGAGGCGCCACCGTCCTATGAACCGCAAAATTACGGGTATGATGAAACGTCCATCGAAGATGACGGGGGGGGAGAGGACGAGATCCCCTTCTAGATACGGCGGCACCAGAACAATCTCTGACTGACGATCAGCCCGTACGGGCAGAGAACGTTTTTTAACTTTTTTTCCGATGAAATTTGATTTGCTGATTAAAATATAGTAGCTCAATTGATGTTGAGCCCGGAAGGTGGTTGACATCCACGCTGATGGCTCTTACAGTGGGCCGGAATTTTCTCGATGGGGGTTGAGTTGACCGAGAAAGTGATTTGGCTGTTCGCAACACCTGATGAGATTGATCTCGATCTGGAGATGGATCAGGAGCCCAGCGAAGCGCTGCACGAACTCCTGACTCCACGCGAGTATCACCTGGACAGCCGGCGATTGATCCTGTTCGACCTGCCGGCGATTGACGCGGACGAGGAAGAGGAATCCCTCTCGCCAGAACTGGAAGATGCCCTTTCCAACGACGAAGCGCTGCCATTCATCAAGGATCAGGAAATACTCACCATGCATCTCAATGGAGAGTTTTACAATTACCTGACTGAGGAATTCAAACTCGAATACCGACTGGATGAGGAAGGACTGAAGGTCTTTCTCGAAGAGCAGAGCATTTTCGCCTCCGAACGCATCGGACTGGGGTTCGTCTGGTTCGTCAGGAATTTCCCCAAAGACGTTCCCTTGTTACACTGAGCGGCTCACCGCACCCTACAGACTGCCCCTCTCGAGGAGAGGAATACCAGCTTGTTTCACGATCCAGTCTCCCCGGCTCTCTGACCACCGTACCGACCGACGTGACATTCCGCTCGACCGATGATGGTCGCACCGATTGCCACAAAAACGGCTCCATCGGATGATCGAGCGCCCGGCACCGTGGGATTCACTTTTTCCCTACTTCTCGAATTGTCGCTCCACTTCTCTGGCCCTGGCCTCGACCCCCTCGGCCAGCTCACGCTTGTAGGCGCGGTACCGATCCTGGAGTTCAGGATCGCTCAATCCAACGATCTCCACAGCCATGAGGGCGGCGTTTTTCGCTCCGGAAATACCCACCGACATGGTCCCCACCGGTACCCCCGCCGGCATTTGGACGGTGGCGAGCAGGGCATCGAATCCTCGCAGCGGCGATGACTCGATGGGAACGCCCAGCACCGGCACCACTGTTTCCGCCGCGATGACTCCCGCCAGCACTGCGGCATATCCCGCGCCCACGATGAACACCTTGATGCCCTCCCGTTCCCCGTCTTGAGCCAACTTCTTGGTTCGATCGGGCGAGCGATGTGCCGATGAGATGGTTATGCGAAATGGAACTTCGAAGCTGTCCAACACCTCCGCGGCGGCCTTCATCACCGGCAGATCGGATGTGCTTCCCATGACGATACATACTTGCGGCCTTTTCATGTGCTACCTCCCCACGCCATCCTGGTGATCCAACCCACACGGGCTGATATCGGAACGAAACCGCATGCCCGTGAAATGAATCGATGTCACCACCTCGTACACCCGCCGTGAGGCGTCCGCGTGGTCGTCACCCAGGGCAGTGACGGCCAGCACCCTGCCGCCGGATGTCACCAGTTCGTCACCTCTGCGGGTCGTACCCGCATGGAACACCATGACATCCTCACCAACTGCTGCGTCAAGACCTGTGATGCGCATGCCTTTTTCGTACTCGCCAGGATAACCGCCGGATGCGCAGACCACGCAGTGGGCGCATTTCTCCAGCCAGCGGAGCGGGTACGTTTCCAAGCGCCCTACAGCGGCCTGCATCATGGGCGGCACCAGGTCTGACGCCATTCTCATGAGCAGCGGCTGGGTTTCAGGATCACCGAACCTGACGTTGAATTCCAATACCCGCGGTCCGCTCCTGGTGAGCATCAAGCCGGCATACAGCAATCCCCGAAATGGTATTCCCTCCTGCTTCATGGCGGCGACCACGGGTTCCAGAATGGTGGCGTGTATGGTCGCAATCAGCCTGTCATCCAGGCCTGGTACCGGTGAGTACGCACCCATTCCGCCGGTGTTCTGGCCTCGATCGCCATCAAACGCCTTTTTGAAATCCCGGGCCGGCGCAAGGGGAATGCATCGTTCCCCGTCGGCGACAGCCAGCATTGACACCTCTGGTCCCGACAGGCGTTGTTCGATGATGACCCGTGAACCAGCCGCACCGAACCGCCGTTCGACTGCCATGGCTCGAACCGCCTCCAGGGCTTCCGTACGATCGCCGCAGACCAGCACGCCCTTGCCGGCAGCCAGGCCGTCGGCTTTCACCACCATCGCATCTTCAGGCCACCCGCGGACGATATCCTCCAGATGCGCCACATCGTCCGATGCCTCGAACTCGACCGATGGTATTCCGTGTCGTTTCATGAACCGCCGGGCGAATACCTTGCTGCCTTCCAACCTGGCGGCCGCGGCCGATGGTCCGAATACGCGGCGGCCGATGGCCTCGAGACGATCCGCCAGGCCCAGGACAATAGGCTGTTCAGGCCCGATGACCGTCAGGTCCACGTCACGTTCCTCCACCAACCGAACCAGGTTATCCAGATCATCCGCGGCAACGGGCACATTCTCTGCCTCCAGGCAGGTACCGCCGTTACCCGGCGCGCACAGCACCTCGTTCACCAGTTCGCTGCGCCCGACCTTCCATGCCAGGGCATGTTCCCGGCCGCCACCACCCACGATCAGGACCTTCACGATATCCCCTTCATTCGTGTTTGAAATGGCGCGCGCCGGTGATTACCATCGCCACGCCATTTTCATTGCAGGCCGCCACGGTATCCATATCCCGTAGTGAACCACCCGGCTGAATGATGGCGGTTACCCCCGCCCGGATGGCGTGATCCGGGCCATCTCGAAACGGGAAAAACGCATCAGAGGCCATGACCGCGCACCGGCAAAGGGTTCCGGCCCCTTCGACGGCGATCTTCACCGCACCCACACGGCTCATCTGACCGGCGCCGATTCCGGCGGTCCGCTCTCCGGTGGCGATGACGATGGCATTGGATTTGACGAATCGACACACTTTCCAGGCGAATCGCATGGATTTCAGTTCCAGTTCGTCCGGTACCCGTTCGGTCACCACCCGCCAGTTCGCTTCATCCTCCATTTCATCATGCTGCTGGCAAAGGATGATATCGTCCAGCATCCGCCAGCGATTGCGGCCGGCGCTGTTGCGCCACACCTCCATATCCAGTTCCAGGAAGCGCCTGGAATCCTTCCGCGTCAGCAACTCGAAGGATCGCCCCGGGATCTCCGGCGCCAGCAGGCACTCGATGAACCGCGTTTTATTGATCCGCTCCGTCATGGCCTCGTCGATTCGCCGGTTGGCCGCCACCACCGCGCCGTAGGCTGACTCAGGATCAGCCAGACGGGCCAGTCGGTACGCTTCATCCAGGCTGTCCGAGGAGGCGACGCCGCATGGATTGCCGTGTTTCACGAAAGCCACTGTCGGCCGTGAGAAGGCGGCGACCAGTTCACCGGCGCTGTACAAATCCAGCAGGTTATTGTAGGAAAGCGGCTTGCCGCTGAGCTGACGCATGGCAGAAAAACCCGATCCCCGACGTACATGATACCGTGCGGCCGCTTGATGAGGATTCTCACCGTACCGAAGATCACCGGTCTTGTCCGCCAGCAAGGACAATCGTTCCGGAAAACGGCGTTCGCTCGTACCCGCGGCCATGAAGCCGGCAATCAGACCGTCGTATTCGCTGGTCAGCGCGAACGCCTTGCCAGCCAAGCTCCGCCTGACTTCCATGGGTATCCCGCCAGACTCGAGCCGGGACAGGACGAGAGAATAATCAGACGGATCAACCAATACGACAACATGCTTATAATTCTTGGCGGCGGCGCGCACCAGGCTCGGACCTCCGATATCGATCAATTCAACAGCCACCTGCTCGGGAGTGTTCTCATCGACCTGGAGATGGAAAGGGTAGAAATTCACGATCACCATGCCGATGGCGCCGATCCCGTGCGCATCGAGCTGCCGTTGATGATCCGCGTCATCCAGGTTGGCGAGTATCCCTCCGAAAAC
This sequence comes from candidate division CSSED10-310 bacterium, assembly GCA_016932295.1. The sequence goes on along the minus strand of JAFGDC010000141.1, from coordinate 2,844 downwards.
CATCGGGTGCAGTGTCTTGACACGACCATCAAGGATCTCTGGAAATCCCGTCACTGCGGCGACATCCGTTACCGGCAATCCTCCCCGGCGAAGGAACTCAGCGGAACCGCCGGTACTGATCAACTCGTTACCCAACTCCACCAGTCTGGCACAGAAGGGCAGCAATCCCGCCTTGTCGCTGGCGCTGACAAGAATCCTCATGGTGTCTCACCACATTGCTCACGTCGCTCGGCCGCGAGCCGTCTCGGATGAATCATCCCATCCAATACCCTGAACCGCTCACCGGGATCGCAATCGCGCGTATAGATGCCGGTTCCCACCACCACCCAATCCGCGCCTTCCGCGATGACCTGGAGGATGTTGTCGTCCTTGATGCCGCCATCCACCTCGAGCACGGTTCGACCGGTCAATCCAGCCCTGTCCAGCATGCTTCTCAGGGTCCGAATCTTGCCATGCATGTAGGGTATGAACGCCTGACCACCGGCGCCGGGATTGACGGACATGAGTAATATCAAATCCACCAGCGGCCGCCCATCCTCCTCCACGAGCAGGTGCTCCAAAAGGCTCAGTGGCGTCGCCGGATTGATGGAAACGCCGGCCTTAATCCCGGCAGCCTTGATGGTGCGGATGGTCCGGTCCAGGTGAGGGCAGGCTTCCTGGTGCACAGTGAGATACTGCGCGCCGGCATGGACAAACTTGGGTATGAGGGCTTCCGGTTCCACGATCATCAAGTGCGTATCGAGAAGCACCCGTTCGGCGTGCGGGGCGCTGGCAGTAGATCGCGCCAGGTAGTCGCTGATGGAGCGCAGGACCGGTGGGCCGATGGTGATGTTGGGCACGAAACGACCATCCATGACATCAACATGCAGTATCCTGGCGCCGGCCGTGATAACACTGTCGATTTCCTCGCCCAGGAGCGTGAAATCGGCCGAGAGGATAGATGGAGCTATCTCCGTCATTTCTTCCCCCTTATAATTGTTCTTTGTATACCAGGTTGCCGTCCAGATAGACCGAGATGGTGCCGCCGTCGGTCCATCGCGTCTCGGCAACGATCTTTTCGCCGCTTTCTATCTTGTTTTCCCAGAGCGTTTCCTGCGCATCCCCGTGGTTCATCACCACCGTTGCCGTGCTCGCCCGATATGAGGTGGGTGCCTGCCAGACGAATCGATACTTTTCGTCGGCTTGCTGGACCGTTCCCTGGACCGTCAGGTGAATATCGTCGGCGCCGGAGACCGGCAGGCCAGGTGACGGGATCTGCGCAAGCACCGTTCCCTGCGCGGCGCCACCTGTGGAACGGTAGCGCACATTCTGAATCTTTATCCCGGCTTTTCCGAAGAAGGCGCGGGCGTCTTCCAGCGTGCCATCAACGAGCGACGGCATCACGAACTGCCGCGCATTGCCTTCGCTCACGATGAACTTGACCAGCCTGCCGCTGTCCATGGCGGCACCCGCAGGAGGCGCCGTGGCAAGGACGAGGCCGCGACCCATGAGATCACTGTGAATGGCGGTCACCTCACCCGGCGTCAGTCCGAGAATCTCCAGCCGGTGGGCCGCCTGCCGCAGCGGCAGTCCCCGGAGATCGGGAACATCGATCCTCGCCCGGCCCCGGCTTATGCGCACCTTGATTTTCCGCCCAGGCTTGCAGAGCTGCCCTGGTTCCGGTACTTGCTGGACGATCATGCCGCGCGGCTGCTCATCATTGAAGACGCGTTCCTCCAGGTAGAGCACGAGATCCCGTGACTGGGTGATTTCGATGGCTTCGATGAAATCCAGGCCCCGAAGGTCCGGCACACGCACTTCGGGACTCTTGCTGAACAGCAGGAGTGTCAACCAGAAGCTGCCAATGCCGGCGCCGATGACCAGGACGATCCACAGCGGAATCCATAGCAGACGCATGAAACGGTTCATCGCACCCTGACCAGGCGCGCCATGAAAAAACCTTCCATGTCGTCACGCTGCGGCAGAATCGTCATAGTGCCATCCTCATCCACCTGCAGACCGTATTCCCTGAGTTCAGCCGGCAGCGGTTGCACCGCCAACCCGCGGGCAAGGACCGCATTGACCACATCCACCGTTTCCTCGGGTTCGAATGTGCAAACCGCGTACAGCAGGGCACCTCCCACTTTAAGATATTCGACACATTTTGTTAACAGCTTTGTCTGCTCATCATGAAGACGGCCGACAGCTTCCCGGCTCCTGTTCCACTTGATTTCCTGGTGGCGGTGTATGGTTCCCAATCCTGAACAGGGTGCATCCAGCAGAATCGAATCGTAGGGTCCCCGTAACGCTTCGGGCAAATCGAGGGCGTCGGCGGTCACCGGCCGAATACAGGGGATACCCAACCGGCGTGCTTCGCGGATCAGCACGCCACGCACGGCGGACACCCGGTCAGTACTGACTATACGGGCACGACAGGAGCACTGTTGCGCCATGAGGAATGATTTGCCGCCGCGGCCCGCGCATGCATCGAGAACCAGGTGACCGGGTGCGGGCGCCGCCATCGTCGCGGCCACCTGGGACGACCGCCCCTGCACATGAAACAGGCCGGCGTTGTAGGCTCCACCATCGAACAAACCACGAGCGCCATCCACCAGACAGCAATTCGGCAGCCGCGAATCGGTCTCCGCCTGGAAGCCCTCATCCCGGAGGACCTCGCACAGCTCGATGGCGGTGGTTTTCAAGGTGTTCACCCGCAATGTCAAGGGATGCACGCGGTTGTTCCACTCGCATAAACGCCGTGTCGCTCCGGCTCCGTATCTTCTCAGCCAGCGCCTGATCAACCACTCCGGATGACCAAGGTGAAGCGCCATGACCGCCGGCTCCTCGCTGAACGGTGGCAGCAGT